>CAZZGE010000026.1:0-34317 GCA_964653665.1 uncultured Porifericola sp.
CTGGACTCGTTTGTAAGCCATTCATTTATACCACAAGTCATTTTTTCTACAAAATATGCACAAAATACTTCAATCCTACCTTAGAAGGCTCACCAATATTAGCAGTAATAACCGATCACTTTTTCAGCCTCGGCTGATCAAAAAACAGCATGTAGATATTGCCAATTTTGACTTTTTAAACAATTATTCAGCGTACAAAATAATTGAATGGCTCATCGCCGATGGAGACCATGATTTGGATGGAATCAAAGGCGGTAAAATTCCTCTCTGCGCTGTTTCAGACAGCAGGGACGCGCAATCCAATGCGATGAGTCAGCAACTGAAGCGATTGTCCCGATCTGAAAAATTTATTTTTGACGAACAGGGCTCCAAGGATTTATATATCGGTTGGCCTTTTGTGCAGGGAAAATTTGGTGACGGAACACTAGCTCGTTGTCCGATGATGTTCTTCCCTGTCAACCTGGAGCAGCACCAGACCAACACGTACGGCAAGCAATGGGTACTAAGTGTGCGCGACGAGGTAAATGTCTCTTTGAATAAGAATTTTCTCCTGGCCTATGCTTATTACAATGAGCTGCCCCTGGACGAAAGTCTTGCTGAAAAAACCTTTGATGATTTTGATAAAGACAGCCGTATATTTCGTACATCACTTTACCAACTTTTCAAGGAAAGCGATATTAACCTCCATTTTAATCAGGAAATTTTTGTAGATAAGCTGCAGTCTTTTAAAGAATACACCAAAAAGGAACTGGATGATGTTGAGAAGGATGGTGTGCTGAAACTGTATCCTGAAGCAGTGCTGGGCATCTTTCCTCAGGCTGGTTCATACCTTGTACCCGACTATCTCAAGCTGATTGATCATCGGATGCTGCCCGATATTGAAGAGTTTTTTAACAAAAAGGCGACCACTGAACCGGCGGCTTATCTCAGTCTCCAGGGTATAGAAGAAGAGGTAAAAGAAAAAATTGACCCGGAACAGATTGATTACGCCAGTCGCATCAAAGAAGAGCAACTTTACTGTCCGTTTCCGCTGGATGCCTTTCAGGAGAAGGCCATACGTACCATCAAGCGGGGCAATTCGCTGGTGGTACAGGGTCCTCCGGGAACGGGAAAGTCCCAATTGATCACCAATCTCATTGGTGACTACATAGCGCAGGGAAAGCGTGTGTTGGTAGTATGTCAAAAACGAGCGGCCCTGGACGTGGTGTATCAACGGATGGAAGAAAAAAACGTGCATCCTTTTGTGGCACTGGTTCATGATTTCAAGAATGATCGTAAAGTAATCTATCAGCAGATTGATAAGCAGATTGAATCGCTCTACGAATACCAGCATAAGAATAACAGCCTGGATACTATTTACCTGGAAAGAAACTTCCTGCGGTATAGCCGTCGTATTGAACAGATTTGCGAGGAGTTGGATGAGTTCAGAAAAGCTCTTTTTGACGAATCTGAAGCCGGTATATCGGTAAAAGAGCTTTACCTTACCTCTGATTTGAATAAGCAGTCGGTTAATATGAAACAGGAATACCGGCAGTTTACCTTTCACGAACTCAAGCCCTTCCTGAACAATCTACGGACCTACGTCCATTATGCCAACCGTTTTGATAAAGACAGTTACCTTTTCAATGATCGTAAACCGTTTATAAATTATAGCGTAGAGGACCTACAGAAATTGAGAGAAATCATACAGGGTATTCCTGCTTACAAGCGGCAGGTTGAGCAGGACCTATCTAATGTGCTCAAAAGTCAGGTGGACTTCGCAAGCTGTGTCAATTTACAACAGCGATCCGAAGATATCAGTAGTCTGTCGGAGTATCTGAAAGATCCGGTAAGCTACAATTTTTTTACGCATATGGCTGCCTTAATAAATAAAGATGCCGATACGCTCTGGCTTTCTAACATTGAACGCATCACCCTAGAATGTTTTCAGGCTCATGGCCCCGAGGTTACGCTGGATCTGGAAGAACTGGGCAAGTTCCAGGAAACTTTGAGAAATACTGAAGATGCCCACAGCGGTGTTTTTAGCTGGTTCTGGTGGAAAGCATTCTCCAAAGAAAAAGAGTATGTCAAAAAAGTATTTGAAGCCAACGATTTAGAAATCAACAAGAAGGGCTTTCAAATTCTGGCGGAAAAAATTGACAACCGACTGAACCTTCAGCATAACCTGACAAAACTGAGGGAGAAAAAATGGATGAAGGATGTACCGGATCGGGAGTCATCAAATAACTTTGATGCTCAGGTCATTCGGGAATGGTTTCATCATCAAACGAATGCGCTGCATGCTACCCTTGTCTTCCGTTCGCTGCGCAACTTTAATGAGTATTTTAACATCCGAAAGATCAGTTACGAAGAGCTGGCTGATCGTACACACAAACTGGTGACCCTGACAGCGAGCATTCCTCTCAAAATCAAACAGTGGGAAGAATATCTCTCGCCAGCACAGGTCAGCAAGATTGTTACTGATGAGCATCGCGATAGCTATCTCCAGGCACTGGACCGGGACTTTGATGCGCTTTGTGAATACGATATGCTCAACGCTGGATTGGCGGACTACGAAAAAGATGTCATTACGCGCCTGCTGGATGAGGCGGAAGACCGCTCCGAGGATGGTGTGCAAGCATTGTTTCAAAACAGCCTGCGACTGGCATGGATTGACCATCTGGAAGTGAAGTATCCTGTGCTACGTATCGTGTCCTCCAAGCGTCTGGAAGACCTGGAGACTGAGTTGCAGCAGGCTGTAGAAGACAAAGCTGCTATCATGCAGGAAATCCTTCACATGAAGCTTCGGGAACGTACTTACTATGATGTGGAGTACAACCGCCTCAACAACATGGTAACCTACCGTGATTTGAAACATCAAATTAGTAAAAAAAGAAAAATCTGGCCATTGCGTCGTGTGGTATCCACTTTCGAGAAGGAGCTTTTCAATCTGGTTCCCTGCTGGTTGGCTTCACCCGAAACTGTATCCGCCGTATTCCCCATTGATAGCCGACCTACATTTGATTTGGTGATTTTTGATGAAGCTTCTCAGTGCTTTGCCGAAAAGGGCATTCCCGCTATGTATCGGGGACAACAGGTGTTGATTGCTGGTGATAGCCAACAGCTTAGTCCTAATGACTTGTATCAGGCTCGGTGGGAAGATGAGGAAACTGAAGATGTGGAAGAGGCCATTGCACTGGAGGCCAACTCTCTCTTGGAACTTGCCAGTGGCTATCTGAATAGTCTTCACCTTAAAGCCCATTACCGTAGCAAAAGCCTGGATCTTATAGATTTCTCTAATCACTACTTTTATCAGGATCGCCTACGGCTGTTACCTGATTATTTTGACGTAAACGATGCAGAGCCAGCTATTAAATACATCAATGTTGATGGTAAGTGGGATCAGCAGGCCAATAGAGTGGAAGCCCAGGAAGTAGCTCGTCTTGTTAAGCATTTTACCAAGAACCAACCGGAAAAAACGATTGGTGTGATCACTTTTAACGTTAAGCAACAAGAGTTGATACAAGATACCTTGGAAGCTTTTTCCCTCGCTGAAGAATTCATTTTACCCTCGCACCTTTTTGTCAAAAACCTTGAAAATGTACAGGGAGATGAGCGGGATGTCATCATTTTCTCAACGGCCTATGCTCCGAACGAGAAAGGTAAACTCATGCTACAATTTGGTAGCCTGAACCAGGTTAAAGGAGAAAATCGCCTGAACGTGGCAGTAACACGGGCACGGGAAAAAATTATGCTGGTGACCAGTATCATGCCCCAGCAGATGGATGTCAGTCATACTAAAAATGAGGGTCCAAAAATGCTGAAAAGCTATCTGGAATATGCCTGGGAAGTATCCAATTACCATTATAAGCCGAAGCCTTTGCCTTTCTCAGAGCATCACACTGATTGGTTTTTGGTGAACATATTACAGGCATGGACGCAAGAAGCCATTGAGGGCTACTGTGCGGTCAGGGAATTTCCTTTTGCGGACCTGACGATCAAAAACCAGGATGGCCGGTACATTGGGCTGGTCAATACCGACGATGACCTTTATTTCCAGAGTGAGTCGGCCAAAGATATGCATGCATACCGCCCCACTCATTTGGCCCTAAAAAACTGGAAATCAAAAAATATCTACAGCCGACAGTTCTGGTTACATAAGCAGGAAGTGGAAGATGAAGTAAATCGCTTTATCAAAACTGATGGGCAGAAAGTTTAGTGTAACTGGCTGATCAATTGGGCCAGCGCTTCCAGTTGCTCCCGGTCAGTTTCGTCGAAATCGTTGAGTTGGTTACTGTCAATATCCAGTACCATGATTACCGCGCCCTCTTTAAGCACAGGTACCACGATTTCGGAACGAGAGGCTGAGCTACACGCTATGTGTCCGGGGAACTTATCTACATCGGGTATGACCACCGTTCTCTTTTCCGCGTATGCTTTACCGCATACCCCTCGGTTAAACGGTATCCGGGTGCAGGCAACCGGTCCCTGAAAAGGTCCAAGTACTAATTCCTGGTCCTCTAGCAGGTAAAAGCCGACCCACCAAAACCTGAAAGTATCTTTAAGAGCCGCCGTAACGTTGGCAAGGTTTGCTATCAAATTACGCTCGCCCTGCACCAGCGCCCGTATCTGGGGTAACAGCTGTCGGTACTTTTCTAACTTACTAAGGTGGGGTAATACGTTGATTTCTTCTGACATTTTTTTGATTTTACAAGCCTTCTACCAAAGTCTTGACACAGGATTCAAGTGCATTATTTTTGCTATTTAAATACCAAACGTCATGACAATTTAACTTCTAAGCTATGAAAAATATTTTCATTCTGATGTTTGTGGGATTCTTTTCTGGTGTTAGTGGTGCATTTACCTATCAACACTTCTTGGTAAGCACAGGCGCCGTAACATCTGTGGAATACAAACCAACAATCGATTCCAACTGGAAAAAGAAAGATATTAAAATTGTCAGTCAATCTGCCACGGATGCCTCTCCTTTGCTAAGACCCATAGGTGAGGACTTCACTCAGGCTTCGGCCAAAAGTACGCCCAGTGTCGTCTATATCAAAACCTTACTGGAAAACGAATATTCGGGCAGCAGCTGGCTGGAACTTTTTTTTGAGGGACGTACCAGTAAGCAGGTGAGCAGCGGTTCGGGGGTGATCTATACCCGGGATGGCTTTATTGTTACAAATAACCATGTGATTGATAATGCCAGCCGCATTGAAGTTATCCATAACAAGAGGACTTTTGCCGCTGAGGTTGTGGGTACAGACCCTTCAACTGATTTGGCAGTGCTTAAAATACAGCATAATAATATGCCAGCCATCAAGCTGGGAAGCTCTCGTGATTTGCAGGTAGGAGAGTGGGTCTTGGCAGTGGGTAACCCATTCAACCTTACATCCACCGTTACTGCTGGGATCGTAAGTGCCAAAGGCCGTGAAATTAATATTTTAAAAAGTAATTTTCCAATAGAATCCTTTATCCAAACCGATGCTGCCATCAATCCTGGTAACAGCGGCGGCGCATTGGTGAACCGTGATGGTGATCTGGTGGGTATCAACACAGCCATTCTTTCCCGTACAGGTTCTTATGCCGGGTACGGTTTTGCTGTTCCGGCAGACATTGTGAAAAAAGTAGTGGACGACATCATTCGCTACGGCGAAGTACAGAAAGCATTTTTTGGTGCGGACGTCATTGACTTGAACAATGAAATTGCTGAAAAGCTGAACGTGGACGAACTCGATGGGGTGGTCATCAGCTATCTGCAAAGAAATGGAGCTGCCGAAAAAGCCGGTCTGCAAAAGGGAGATATCCTTGTCAAGTTAGATCAAGAAACAATAGACTCCAAGAGCGACTTTGATGAGCAAATTTCTTATCGCAGCCCGGGCGATGACATCAACGTGGTGTACAAGCGAAATAATACCCTGGCTAACGTGAAACTCCAGCTTACCAACCAGGAAGGTACTACCAGCCTTATCATTCGTGAAGTGTATGAGTCCCAGAAACTCGGCGCTGTGCTGGAATCAATTTCACAGGTAGAAGCTGACCTGCTGGATATTGAAGAGGGCGTAAAAATCAGTAATGTTGAGAGCGGACTTATCAAGCGGCTTGGTATAGAAGAGGGCTTTGTGGTTACTGCGATCAATCAAAGACCGATCAGCACTCCTCAGGAACTGGAAAAAATCTTAACGCGAGTTCGTGGACGGGTCAGAGTAGAGGGGGTTAGCAGCGAAGGGGTAAAAGGTTACTATTCCTATTTTTTCTAGTCCTCTGAAAAGGGTAGAGTATAGCTTGCATAAGCTGGTCATGCCTGGTTTTTCTATGGACTTAGAATAAATGCTGATATCCCATCAACGGCTTCCTGAACAACCGGCAGGTTGGGTTGATTGTAAGTCATGGCATTGGGCGTTTTCTGGGGCGGTGCCTTTTTCAGAATGTGGTTCATCCCTTCAATGATCAGCAATCGCCCCTCGGCAGCTGACTGTGATAACATTTTGGCTTGGGCCACACTGACCTGGATATCCGTCGTACCCTGAACAATCAACACAGGTATGTCAAGGTGCCCGATGATATTCTGTGGGTTGTACCCAAACCAGGATATCAGATAGGGTTGTACGCTGGGTCTGAACAAAGCATCCAACTGAGAGGGTACATTCTGCACCCTATGTCCGGCTGCTAAACTATCTATGATCTGATAGGATGGATTTTTGATGGGATCGGGTTGATCAGCTAACTGTTGTCGTAGCATCTCGTCGGCGCTCTGCGCGGGTCCAGCAATGGAAATAAATTTGGCAATGTCAGTCTGCGTAGCTACTTCTATGCCGATTAGAGATCCTTCACTGTGCCCAATGACACTGAATTCTCCCAGTTGATACTCACCAGTAATTTTCTCTTTCCATGCTACCGCATCCCGCACGTAGTCGTTAAAACGAAGTTCACTTTCATCGCTCATCGCTTCATGACTGGCGGCGACACCCCGCTTATCATACCGTATACTGGCGATACCCTTCTCAGCCAGTCGGTGGGCTAGCATCATTAATGAATTATTGGTCATTATAGGATTATTACCATTTCTGTCCGTTGGGCCAGAACCAGCAATAATCAAACTTACCGGGGTACTGGTATCGGCATTTTCTGGTAGAGTCATTGTACCGAAGAGTGTACCACTCTTATTAAGCAGTGTTACCTCTTTTTCCTGGTAAGCCTCCTGACCGTAGGTGGGGCGTTCAGAAATTATAAAACTCAGTACCAGTAGAAGGACTTGAATAGGGTATTGCATAAAGTGGGTATACATAAAAACAATAAAGGTAATGTAGAATATCAGTGCGTTAAAAATTCCTTAAACCGTTTTAAGCCATCCCCCATCAACTAAAAAGGAACTTCCTACCGCGTAACTTGACTGGTCTGAGCACAAAAAGACAAAAAAATGTGCCAGTTCCTGGGGAGTAGCAAAACGACCAATGGGTGTGTATTTCTTAGCAATGTTTTCTAGATAGGTATCGGCTGAAAGGCCAGTACGGGCCGCTTCTTTGCGAGCCGCTTTTTCCCATCCTTCCGTACGAATAAGCCCAGGATTGATGGTATTCACCCGAACTTGGTACTTGATAGCTTCTTCTGCCAGGCACTTGCCAAACATAGCCAGGGCAGCTTTGGTCGTATTATAAATGGGCTCGTGACCCAGTGGCTGTGAAGCACAGATAGAAGCATTATTCAGAATGACACCGCCCCCATGTTCACGCATGTGAGGAAGCAGGGCACGGCTCAACCGTACGGCCGCCATCACGTGTAAATCCCAGAAATAATACCAGTCTTCATCCAGGGAGTTCTCAATGTTTTCGTTAGTTCCACTCCCGGCATTATTGATCAGTATATCAACCTTTCTAAATTTTGATAGGGTATACGACACCATGTCTCTGATGTCCTCTGCTTTTGTTAGATCGGCAGGCAAACCAAAGGCGTTGACATTATACTGCGTGCTGATTTCTTTCACAGCCTTATCAATCTGATGCTCACTCCGGGCGGTGATCATAATATGAACCCCTTCTGCGGCTAACGCCCGGGCTACTGCTAGTCCAATACCTTGGCTGCCCCCGGTAATTAACGCTACTTTATCTTTCAGTTGTAGATCCATCTAGTTTTCTGGGTATGGTTCTTTCATATACGTTAGCGACTGGTGGATCAATTTCTGAAGAATGACTTCGTTAACGTCAGCCAAACGCCTGATGTACAGACATGATTTTCCTGTTTTATACTTGCCCAGCTGCTGTAAAAGAGATTCATACTGGCCAAAGCCCGCCATGATGTAAAGAGATAGTTTATTCTTGCGGGGTGAAAAGCCGGTCAAAAACCAATCTCCCTCCCGGCCACTGGCATACCGATAATGATAACTGCCGAAACCAATGATACTGTCGCCCCACATTCGGGGTGTTTCACCGCTGATTTTTTGCATGATTTCCAAAATACGTAATGCATCTTTTTGCTCTCGATCGTCTTCAACTGTTTGAAGAAACGCCTCTACTGACCGGTAATTGGGCTGAGTTTTGAGGATTGACATGTTAGTTAGGTTGTATATGAACCGTATTGAATTGCATTTCGTGAAGGAGACTATCCAGACCCTGTAAATTTCTTTCAAGTACCAGACGCACATCTTCATTTTCTACATGGCCTAAGATGCCGATAGGACCTTCATAGCCTGATTCCAGCAGTGTTTTTATCATGTCTGCTTCGGCATTCCCCTGACCGATGGGTAAAATTTTAGGCCCCTCTTCTCTCATACCGTTAAAATTAACGGCTAACAGATACGGCTGCATCTGCTCCAGTAGTTGAGGGAAGTTATCAATTTGTGCATGCGCATGGTGAAAGTTATAAACTATACCTAGTCGTTTATCATTGATGGAGTTAATGAGTTTGATCTGATTAACCGGATTGCCAAACCATCCTCCGTGGTTATAAAGGCCGATTTGCGTAACGCTACTTTTGGCTTCATCCAGCAGATATCGGATCATTTCTGAGGCTTTTTCGGTTTTTTCCTCTTCGTTTAAACCTTCAAAAAACTGATCCTGAATTCCCACCCAAAGTTGAGTTTGTAGATCATTTTCCTCCATAATACTCAGCAAACGGGTGTTATCAGCACTAAGCGCGCTGGGCTTATCGTTATCAGCACTAATCCACATCCAGACAGCTGCGATATCAATGTCGGCCATTCGTACCTGGGTAATTTCTCGGGCAAAAGTTTTCAGGTGACGCTGACGCCAATCGTAGGCATACTGTGTAAATCCTAGTTCCTGTAGCATATTGATCCGCTGGGAAGGGGTACGTTCCTGATCATCGTAAGGAACTATGCACCAGGCCAGAAGCTGGCTCTTTGAAATGCCCACTTTCATTTCCTCGGACGGCGCTTCCTGGTGCTGAGAGCAGCAAATAAGGGGGAGTAAACAAACCAAGCTCAAAAAATAAAGGAAGCGCATTCTCATAAACTGTATTTATAAAGTCCATATTACATAATTTCAGCTAGACTTTCACGGTACAGCGCTTCAAAAGAAAAAGAAAGTAGCTGACCTTTACGTCAGCTACTCAGGGTACTTTTATACCTGGCACCAGATACAATCTTCTCCCACTAAAGGATCGTCGCATTCCACACACTCTACTAGGCAGGGTGGGCAACCTGAAAGAGATGACCCAGAGGATTGTACATTCGTAGCATCAATGTAGGTGCCCGACTGAGCATAGCAGGGCTCTTCGGTTTCTATTTCCTCCTCTTCATCGCTGCCGGCAGTTCCACCCTGAGTATGGCTTGCAGCATCTGTAATCAGTATAGCGCCGGTGTTGATAAATGCTTTGAGTCGGTACTTTTCGGGGATTAGTACGTAAACCGCTTGTTTGAAAGGTTTTTGCTGATCCGTCGTTATCAGGATAGCCTGAATAATATGCTGTTTCAGAAGTTTTCCAAGAATCTTACGGTTTCCCCGGTTGATCTTGGCTGACTTATTTGCTTCATTTTTCTTGATCCAGGTTATCAATTCCGTTTTATTCAGCTGTCGGGTTTTCTCAGCCTGAAATGATACCGGGTACATACCAGTGACCGTTTCATTGGCAAATTTGAAGAGGTTTGTCTCGACATCACCAAAAGTGTCATACTTTTTCATTTGTACACCTCCGGTTAGGCTGGGTTGAAAATCAGAGCTGGTTTCATCTTCAGTACAGGACACCAGCAACAAACAAAACATAAGGGGGATGATCATTAGATTTTTCATGATTACGATTCATTGAGTTTAACATAAATGATGAGACGTCTCTTCGGGCTTTAGTAGTACTCAATGAAAAAAATGTAACCAGCTCAGACCACCCTGAATAAAAGTCAAATATGATATGATTTAAAGCATTATTGTTTAAATTCTACAAAGACTTCCGTTAGCAGGGGATAACAAATAGTACGTAAGCAGCTCAGAAAGAGCCACTTGCTAGTAAATGATTGAATCGCTTTTTTATCTATGAGATATTAATTATTTTCAATAAGGAATTTCTTAAAAAAAAGAAGATAATTTTTAACAACCTTAAATTTACTATCATGCAAAAGGTTATTCACTGCCGGGATCTGGGTTATGATTGTGAGGGAATCATTCGTGCCAGAAACGAAAAAGAAGCTATTGAGATGGCACTTTTACATGCCGAAAGAGCTCATGGATTGGAACAGGTCACCCCGCAGGTGATCATGAAATTTAAAGCGGCGGTTCAGGAGAAACCTGTTCCCAACCCTGCCTCTTTCTAAGAAAATAAACCTATTATAATTTTTACTTTTACCTGTTCGTTGTGAAAGGTATGGTTAATCCTAACCATGGGATAACAACGAGTTCTTGCGTATTAACAAATGGAATGACACCCCCAAAGTCTAGGTGAATAGAATCCCAGGCTACCCTGCCTCCCAGCATCATGATGCCGACGTTGATACCCTCGTCACCTACAAAATAGCTTTCCATCAGCAAATACCCTTTTTCGCCCACCCGGTACATGCCACTGACATTGATTAGGGGAGTATCTGTCCACTCTCCTTCGGCCATGCCGTATCCCAGGCCAAACGTAAGATTACGGTCGCGGTTACCTAAGGTAAGTGTCCCGTAGGCCAGGCCAAAAGTTACTTCTTCACCAATGACCGTCCCCAGAATACCCCCGGCACCCAGCGACACCTTTTCACTTTTGAGAGGTAAGCTTACCTTCGGTGTCAGCCATACTGGAGTAGGGGTGCCGGCAAACAAAAAGAGGGGAATTGTTCCTAAGCCCATCGTAAAGTAGTCCGAAAATCCGTAACTCACCTGATTAAAAAAAACCCATACATTTTGATAATAGCCTTCTCCTTTCTTTAATCCATAGCTGTTGGGAGAATAAAAGTAACGTCCTGAGCGGACGTTTCTTTGGGGTATGGTACGTTGTAGTTCCGAATCAGTTCCGTCGCGTGTGATACTCATCACTTGTGAGAGTTTGATGCGAATGGTCCCTACAGAGGCTGTCTTAATTTGAATATCATCCTGATCCTGTGAAATGAGTTCACCGTAATACACACTGCCGTCACGAGTCTCGACCCGCCATAGGATAGTATTTTGCTCCTGAGAAAGAGCAGTACCGGCAGATAAAAGGATTTTGCAGGTAATCAGTAGAAAAACGATACTTGTTTGTTTCATAAAGCTGTGATGCCGAATCTATCAAAATGGTTGTAAGGACACCGTATTTAAACCAAAAAATTCAAAGAGAGAGGCCAACATGTAGATGGACTTTAAAGATAAACAACATTTCATTGTGTCAGTATTACAAATAGTATAGTTTTGGGCCTGAAAAAAAAAGAAAGGCTTCCGGCTGCTGATCGATACGTTTACATGCAACAACCAACTGCGAATTTTTACCCCCAAATATTTATGCTGCTAAGCCTGTTACTCTTAAGTTTAGGAGTCCAGGCACAAAAAAAGAACGCTGACTACCAACTCAAAATTTTTAAAAGTGAAACGCCTGTCAATATAGATGGTGTAGCTAACGATCAGGCCTGGCAGAACGCTGAAACTGCCAGTAACTTTTTCATGGTGCTACCCATGGATACGAGTAAGGCTCGTGCCCGCACTGAGGTAAAAATGACTTACGATGACAATTACCTCTACTTGATTGCAATCAACTACCACACGGGACCGGGTAGTTACATTGTGGAATCTATGCGAAGGGATTTCTCCTTTGGGAACAATGATAATTTCCTGCTCTTCATGGATCCCTTTGACGATCAGACCAACGGGTTTACTTTTGGTGCCAATGCGGCTGGTGCACAGTGGGATGGCCTGATGTCCAACGGTAATAATGTAGCCCTCAGTTGGGACAATAAGTGGATTTCTGAAGTAAAGAATTACGAAGATAAGTGGGTTTTTGAGGCGGCGATTCCTTTCAAAACTATACGTTACAAACCCGGCATCACGGAGTGGGGCATACAATTTAGCCGTTTGGACCTGAAACTCGGTGAAAAATCTGCCTGGGCTCCTGTCCCAAGACAATTTCCTACTTCCACCCTGGCTTATTCCGGATCACTGTTGTGGGATCAGCCACTCCCGGAGCCCGGAACCAATGTTTCTATCATCCCTTATGCACTGGGAGGTATGACCAAAAACTACGGTGCTGACACACCTGCCGCTTATCGGGGTGAGGTAGGTGTGGATGCTAAAATTGCCGTTACTTCTGCATTAAACCTTGACCTCACTGTCAATCCCGATTTCTCACAGGTAGAAGTAGACCAGCAGGTTACTAACCTAGATCGTTTTGAGCTGTTCTTTCCGGAGCGAAGACAGTTTTTTCTGGAAAACGGGGATTTGTTTGCCAACTTCGGTTATCGGCGCATCCGGCCATTTTTTTCCCGAAGGATTGGCCTGGGGGTTCCTATTCGTTTCGGAGCCAGGCTCAGTGGAAAACTCAACAAAAACTGGCGTTTAGGTCTTATGAACATGCAGGCCGGTAAAGTAGACGACATTGACCTGCCAGCACAAAACTTTGCAGTAGCTTCCTTGCAACGCCAGGTGTTTGCTCGCTCTAACATAGGCATTATTGCAGTAGATAAACGCTCGCTTAACTATACACCCAGCGCTAATCCCGAAATGCCGGTTTATTCGCAATACAATCATAACCTGGGGGCAGAGTATAACATTGCTTCGGCGAATAATCTATGGACAGGAAAAGTACTATACCTGAAGTCATTCAGTCCGGGAATTAATGAAAACAATACCGCCCATGCAGCTAACCTGGAGTACGACAGCCGACGCTGGAATATCAGTTGGCAACACGAGTATGTAGGTAGCGGATACAACGCTGAAGTGGGTTTTGTGCCCCGTAATAATTACATCATGGTGAATCCCGAGATCGCCTATCGCTTTTTTCCTGAAAACAACCCGGTGGTAAGTCATGGTCCTCGCATTAGCAGCCAGCTCTTTTATAATGAGCAATTAGAACAGACTGATCAAGAGAGCTTCCTCGCTTATAGTGTAGACTTTCAGGACCGATCTGAGGCCATGGCCTGGGTAGCCACTAATTACATTCAGCTGTTGCAACCTTTTGATCCGACCAATGCATCGGGTGACACCCTGGCTACTGGTACCGAACACCGCTGGAATGCTTTTGGCGCAGAATATGAGTCGCGCCCTAATAGCTTGTTTACTTACGCGGTCTCTACACGCTACGGTGGCTACTACGCTAATGGCACTCGTTTCAATCTGTCTACTGAAATGGGATATCGTTTTCAGCCTTATGTCAGCCTGGCTATTAGCTCCAACTATAACAACATTGTTCTACCTGAGCCATGGGACCAAACTACATTTTGGTTGCTGGGCCCAAGGGTGGATATAACGATGACCAACAAGCTCTTTTTCACGGCTTTTATGCAATACAATGAGCAGCTAGACAATATCAACCTAAATACCCGTCTTCAGTGGCGGTACCAGCCTGCATCGGATCTATTCATTGTCTATACGGATAACTACTTACCCCAGCCTTTATCGGTACGGAACCGGGCGCTGGTAATTAAGCTAACTTACTGGTGGAATGTCTGATCAGTCGTTGCTGAGTGGATTCAGGTCAAAATCAACCAGGCTAACTTCATCAGCCACAATCTGAATGACTTGACGAGGGTCAGGGTTAGAAGCGGTTTCACTCACAAAAGCTACTACATAAATGCCCGGAAGGATATTGGTGATTACGGCCCTTTCGTCCCTGAGTGCAGCAGTTTTGATAGCAAAAGCTAACGAAAATTCATCATCATCCAGAGATTCAAGAGGAAAAACACCAACTATAAAGTTAGTATCGGGCGCTGTGTCGGGTAAATTAACCCTGACGAGTACATCACCCAGCGTATCGGGCTCTTCGGGAAAACAACTTTGCAGAAAAATGCATAGTAATACAATCAAAAAAAATGGATGCCTCATGTGATCTTGGTTAGGTATTCTCAATATACACAGCTTTAGGGTTTTTCGCTACATCTGTATGCTGATGAGCCTGAATCTGTAAAAGATTTTTTAGAATTACTCTATCAAAATACAGAGCTTAACCCGGTCTTATTACTCCTTCACAAAGGGAGCCTGATTAATCAAAAGTTTTTTAACTTGCCTAACCAATAATCCAGCAGTGGTGTTGGGTTAGAATTTTGTAAACTACACTTACTAAAATACCTGATAATGAGATATTTACTATTACTGGGACTGTGTTTAACCAGCGGCTTGACCTGGGCTCAGGAGGATGATTCCTCTCCCGAAACATGGACACCGGAAGATATCATCAACACCGAATTCATGCGGGAGGTAAAGATCTCGCCTAACGAACAGATGGTAGTCTGGACCAAGCGAAAAGGCGTACAAGAAAAAGACAAATTCGTCAGGGATATTTATCTGACGCGTCTGGATGTTAAAAAAGATGGTGATTTTCTTACCATACCATTGACCAATGCGGATGAGAATGACTATTCACCACTCTTTTCTCGTAATAGCGAAAAAGTCTACTTCCTGTCATCACGCGATGAAGGTAAAAAACTCTGGTCGCTGAGCATTTACGGCGGTGAACCTGAAGAGATCCAAACTTTTGAAAATGGCATATCCAACTTACAATGGCTCAATGACTCCACCCTGGCCTACACCTCTCACGATGGAAAAACCCTCTACGAACAAAAACTGAAGGAAGAAAAAGACAACACAGTAGTTGTAGAGGATTCGGTACACTGGACGACCACTAGAGTTTACGCCTTCAATGTAAAGGACAAATCCATCCGAAGACTGACGGATAATGATTACCCAGTGAGCCAGTATGCGGTTTCCCGGGATGGTCGGTGGCTGATAACCGGTCTGCGGATGAGCCCTCACTATCCGGCAGATGCCCAGCCCAAGAGTAAATATTACTTATACGATTTAGAAAATGACAACAGGGTTGAAATCCTGCAGGGGCTTCAGACGCCGGGTAATTTTCAGTTTGCCCACGATCACCAAGGGTTTTATTTTTTAGCCGTCACTTCTTCCAACCCCGAATGGAACGGAGCAGGTATTTCTGAACTGTATCACTATAACTTAGACAATAATTCATATCAGAAAATTGCTCTGAACTGGGATTGGGGTCTGGGTGGAGATTATGCGGTTACCTCAGCTGGTGTACTTACGCATCTGGCCAACGGTGCCACCCGTACCCTGGCATTCTACAAAGAAGAGGATGATAGTTGGTTCCAGCAGATGATCGATCTAGAAGGTAAAGAGGAGCACCTGAGCTTCTTTGAAGTATCAGAAGACGGCCAAAAAATTGTTTTTGACCATTCTACTTCCAATCAACTACCGACGTATTACGTAGCTGACCTCATGCTCAAGCGAGGGAACCTGGCATTCGGACAACAACAGGAATTGGCCAAACTCAACAAAAGCCTGCAAAAGAAAGAGCGCACCCGCTACGAGATCTTAGGTTGGCTTGGTTATCAGAATGAGGAAGTGAACGGTATCCTGTATTACCCTTCCGATTACGAAGAAGGTAAGCAGTACCCTTTGGTGCTGTCTATTCACGGCGGCCCGTCAGGGGTAGATTTAGACCTGTGGCGGGAACGTTGGTCTACCTATCCCCATATTATGGCTCAGCGAGGTGCATTTGTGCTTAAGCCTAATTACCATGGGTCATCCAACCACGGGCTGGCTTTTGTAGAATCTATCAAAAAGAATTATTATGATCCCGAACTGGAAGATATTATAAAAGGGGTACAACTACTGATAGATCGCGGTATGGTTGATGAAGACCAACTGGGAGTAATGGGTTGGTCAAACGGAGCTATCCTCACCACCATGCTCACCGTTAGATATCCGGATATGTTCAAAGCGGCGGCACCCGGTGCGGGTGATGTTAACTGGACGTCGGATTATGGCACATGTCGTTTTGGGGTATCATTTGACCAAAGCTACTTTGGCGGAGCACCCTGGGACGATAGCAACGATAATCTCTTTAATGAAAATTATATCACCAAATCTCCACTCTTTGAACTGGAAAAAGTCAAAACACCCACCATTATCTTTCACGGAAGTGAAGACCGGGCCGTGCCCCGAGACCAGGGTTGGGAATACTACCGTGCCTTACAGCAGGTAGATGAAGCCCCGGTGCGTTTTCTATGGTTTCCCGATCAGCCCCATGGATTGCAGAAAATCACGCATCAATTGCGTAAGATGAAAGAAGAGCTTACCTGGTTTGATAAGTACCTGTTTGAGACCTACGAAGCTGAGAATGAAGCTTTCAAGAAAGATAGCCCATTGGCCATGCTGTTGAAAAAGAAAGAATCAGCTAAAACCAATGATGGTCACTATGGCAGGATGCTCAATGGTATACTGATACCTGAAGTAGTGGCGCTGTCCGAAGATAGCATCTCACTGGGCCGATACGAAGTGACCAACGCACAGTACCAGGCTTACAAACCTGATCACCAATTTTCAGTATTGGTAGCTAATCATCCGGTGTACGGAGTGAATGCTGAAGACGCTAATGGCTATGTCACATGGCTGAGTGAGCAAACGGGTGAAAGCTACCGGCTACCTAATGCCAATGAAGCGGAAAAGTGGCATAAAATGGCCATTCAAAAAGCTAATGAAGAAAACACGCTGAATTATTGGGCAGGTTTTCAAATCACTCCTCAAGAGGTGGCTACGCTCCAAGAGAAAGTAAAAGAAGCGGGTGCGCAGATGATCAAAGCAGTAGGAAGTCACCCGCCGATTAAGGTTGAAAATGCTGAAGTTTATGATCTGGGAGGAAATGTTAGAGAGTACTACCAGGGAAGACGTGCTTATGGCTTCAGTGCCTACAGCTATGCCGATGCTCAGGCTGATCCTGATCATGCCCCCGATCAGTTTAGTGGTATCCGCGTTGTGAAAGAATAACAATTTGTCGGTCAAAGGGCCATAAAAAAAGCCAGTCATTAAAATAAAGACTGGCTTTTTGATTGGATTGAGCTTAAGATAGTTCGCTAAAGGCGTTGGCAAAAGCCTCCATATTTTCCATAGTGCCGATGCTGACCCGGCAGTAGTGTTGATCTCTGAAATACACGCGCTTCAGCCCAACCCCTCTTTTCATCATCTCCATCACAAAACGATCACCGTTCATACGGATGGGGAAGAGCACAAAGTTGGTATCGGAAGGCACGTATTCGTACCCGGCATTAGTCAATGTCTTGTAAAGAAAATCTTTGGACTGGGCGTTCATCTTGCGACTGTAGTCCATGAAGGCATCATCCTTCAGGGTTTCTATGGCTCCGTAGGTAGAAGGACGGCTTAGGCCGTTTCCATCAGTACCATAGAGCTTAAACTTTTCAATATTCTCGGGAGTCGCAATGCAGTATCCGATTCTCAAACCGGCCATCGCATGTACTTTAGAAAAGGTACGGGCGACCATCACATCTTTACCCTCTTTTACCAGGCTGATCATAGACTTGGCGGGAGCATCCTTTTGGTAATCTATGTAGGCTTCGTCAATAAAAACCGGTTTCTTTTTGGAGGCTTCAGCGCAGAAGTTTCGCAAGTTACTAGCGTTAGTAATTCTCCCGGTAGGGTTATTGGGATTACAAATGTACACCAGGTTGATATCGTCTTTCACATAATCTATCATCCGGTTAAAATCGTAATCCAGGTCACGGGTGAGTGGGGCAGTAATGAGTTCTGAACCGTAGTCGTTACAGGCACGGCGAATGAGTGACATATAGGTGAGATCTCCCGCTAGAATTTTATTGCCTTTCTCACCAAAATACTGGGCTGCTGCCATCAAAATTTCCGTGGAACCCGCCCCTAACATAACGTGGTCTTCGCTGACATCCCACATATCAGCAATCATTTTACGGAGTTCGTCTTTACCTAGTTTGGCGTACATCCAACTCTCTTTGATGGTATCCATCATCACCTTTTGTGCCTTAGGTGAAGGGCCAAAGGGATTTTCATTGGAAGTAAGACGGGCTTTCATATTGGTATAATCCCAGGGAGAGGGATCCGCGGGATTTACCTTTACGGATGAAGCATGGGCTTGCTGGGTAAATTCAAACGGATTTCCCAAGGCAAACGCTCCGGTCATGAGCGCACCAGACTTTAACCATTGTCTGCGGTTGATAACATTTTTCATGAGCGATTATTTTTATTTTTTTTAATAATTATTTCACTGCAAATAGAAAAATAAAATTTTGTAATTAAAAACATTTTAAGAATAAATGAACATAAAAATCATCCGACTTAAACATTTTCAGTAAATATTATTTTCTGCAAAGCGTACTGCCAGGTTTTCTGACCAGTAGTTCTGATCCTTGTGTATGCCCCTAGGCATGAATCCCACATGCCCACCTTCCTCAGGAACCAGCAGGTTGATGTATGGGTGATTTTCAAATACTTTCATCGGGTAGCACAGTTCCGACAGGAAAGGGTCGTTATGGGCATTGACAATCAGGGTAGGCAAACGGATATCTTCCAAAAAGTAGAGGCTGCTGCACCGGGTATAGTAATCTACTGCATCGCGAAAACCGTGGATAGGCGCCGTATAAAAATCATCAAAATCTTTTAGGTTTTTGATCTGGTTGAAGTAATCTGTAGTGAGTGCGCCGGGCATCAGGTTTACCTTCTCCTTAATTTTTTTCTTCAGATTTCTGAGGAAACGGCGGCTGTACAGAAAATTACCTGCATACCCAATTTTTACCGCGCTGCTGTGCAGGTCTAGCGGTACCGAAAATACTATGCCTTTCTGAATGGGCTTGGGCAGGTCATTGCCTTTTTCACCCAGGTATTTGAGCGTCAAGTTACCCCCTAGGCTGAAGCCTACCAGTACAACTTCCCGGTACTGTCTGCGCTGAAGTGTATGTTGAATGATGATGTCCAAATCGTCCGTAGCACCGCTATGGTAAAAACGTAGCTGATGATTCATCTCCCCGCCGCATCCACGGAAATTCCACGCCAGTACTTCGTATCCTGCTCTGACAAATGCACGAGCCATTCCTCTGATGTAAGGACGGTGGCTGTCGCCTTCCAAGCCATGAGAGATGATGGCCAGCTTGGGCGAAGGTCTGCCTGACCAGTCCAGCAGCAAAAAATCCTGATCAGGCGTGTTGATTTTTTCCCGCTCATAGCGCAGATCCTCCACTTTACGGAACTGAGACGGGATGATAGTTTGGAGGTGTCCGTTGAATAGCCAGTAGGGTGGCTGGTATTTTTCAACCGGGGTCAGTAGCATGGGAGCGGCGGGTTAGCTTTTTCGGAATAGCAAGATTATTCATAAATTTACGTCCTGAATCGTCCGCTAAGGTAATCATTTCTCGATAAGTACCGATCCGTAAGTGAACCTTAGCATCTTCTACTGGTTAAACTATTAACATGCATATCGTCGACATTATCATTTTTGCCGTCTACATGCTTGCCATGTTGGGCGTAGGCTTTTTCTTTTATTATAAAAATGAGGATACAGAAGATTACTATGTAGGGGGAAGGAAAATGACGAGTTGGCACGTTGGTCTCTCCGTAGTCGCTACTGACGTAGGTGGTGGTTTTTCGGTAGGTTTAGGCGGTCTGGGCTTTGTCATAGGCCTATCCGGTGCCTGGATGCTGTTTACTGGATTGTTAGGTGCCTGGCTGGCGGCGGTCTTTCTGATACCGGTTGTTAAAGGAAACCGGGCTTTTGATAAATTCTACACTTTACCGCAGATTTTTGGTCACTATTATGATAAAAAAACGGCCCTTCTCGCTGGAATCATTTCTGCTATCGGGTACACTGGATTCACCTCATCGCAAGTATTGGCTGGGGCAAAGTTGGCTTCCGGCACTTTTGCTGAACTTAATATTAACACAGCACTGCTCATCATGGGAGCGGTAGCTGTTATATACACTGTGTTGGGTGGCATTAAAGCTGTAATCTATACAGATACCGTCCAGTGGATCATCTTAATGAGTGGCTTGGTGTTTATTGGTCTTCCCATTTCTTACTCCGCGGTCGGGGGCTGGGATGCGATCCGTGAAACCGTATCTCCCGAAATGTTGACCTTTACCAATGTCAGTTGGCAGCAACTGGTCAACTGGGCGGTTACCATTATCCCAATCTGGTTTGTCGCCATGACCTTATACCAACGCATTTACGCTTCGCGTGACGAAAAAACTGCCCGTCGTGCCTGGTTTCTAGCAGGGGTCTTTGAGTGGCCTATTATGGCGCTTATGGGTGTGTCATTAGGCCTGTTAGCCAAAGTAGGGGCTGATCAGGGCATGTTTGAATACCTGGGTGCGGAAAATGTTTCTGCCACCGATCCCGAAACTGGTCTTCCCATGTTGCTCCGTACTGTGTTACCCGTGGGTCTGATGGGACTGATGATGTCAGCTTACTTTTCAGCAGTGCTTTCTACGGCCGATAGCTGTCTGATGGCTGCATCCGGTAATGTCGTTTCAGATTTACTTTGCCGTTTGTTTAACCTGAACGAGGAAGGTAAGTCTTTCATGCTTATCTCGCAAATCACTACTTTACTACTGGGACTTTTTGCAGTGGGACTGGCATGGAAAATGACCTCAGTTCTTGACCTTATGTTATATTCCTATGCCTTTCTGGTCTCTGGACTGCTCATTCCGATAATCGGGGCTTTTTACCTCAAACGAAAAAATTCTACTGCTGCCTTTGTGTCTATGCTGGTAGGCGGGGCTACCACTGTGGGATTAGGACTGGCTATTCCTGCTGAAAATATGCCTTTGGGTCTGGATGCCAATGTTTTTGGCATAACTGCTGCCTTCATCATCTTTACTACTCTTTCTTACGTTATACCCAACAACAAAGTAGATCGTAAAACTCTGAAATATACCTAGGAAATGGATTTTAAATTTTTAACTGCTATTGACCGGGCAACAATCCTGGTAAAAAACCAGATCGCAGGATTCCTGTTTGAGCATCTGGATGAGTTTGGTGATAACATATTAGACATCAAAAAATGTCTGGACTATGCGCTGAGTAACTATCCTCATCAGGGAGGATTTGCGTTGCTAGCCAAAGAGCAGGACGAAATAGTGGGTGCTGTGGTCATGTGCCAGACAGGGATGGAAGGGTATGTACCTGAAAATCTGCTGGTCTATATTGCTGTTCACAAAGACTACCGGGGTGTAGGCCTAGGTAAACAATTGATGCAAAAATCAATTGATATGGCGAAAGGCAACATTGCCTTGCACGTTGAGCCCAACAACCCGGCCAAGCATCTCTACGAGAAGTTGGGCTTTACCAACAAATATTTAGAAATGAGATTAGATAAGAAATAAAAAGGATAATGGCTTATATAAAAATGAACCGGGAAAATCTCCGGCATAATTTTAACTTTCTCAAGGACCTTTTTGACTCATACGAACTACACTGGGGCGTGGTGTCCAAGCTGTTGTGTGGAAACGAAATTTTCCTCAAGGAATTGATAGACCTGGGTGTTCAGGAAATTCACGATTCCCGGATCAGCAATTTGCAAAAGGTAAAAGAAATTAACTCCAACGTTCAGACAGTATACATCAAGCCGCCCGCCAAAGAGAATGTTGAGAATCTAATCCGCTATGCGGATGTCAGTATGAACACTGAATACTATACACTGAAGCTCCTTTCTGATGAAGCTCAGAAACAGAATCGGGTGCATAAGGTCATCATTATGATTGAGACTGGTGACCTGCGTGAGGGCGTGATGGGTGAGCATTTGGTAGACTTTTACTCCAGCTGTTTTGAGTTACCTAATATTGAAGTAGTCGGGATAGGTACCAATCTGAATTGCCTGCATGGTGTGATGCCTTCCCAGGATAAGCTGATACAACTCAGTCTGTACAAGCAGATCATAGAGCTGAAATTTAACCGGACTATACCCTGGATTTCCGGTGGTACATCGGTTACTATTCCCTTGATTATGAATCAGCAGATACCGCAGGGCGTCAACCACTTCCGGGTAGGAGAGACTTTGTATTTTGGTGTTAATCTTTTTGAGGATAAGCTCATTCCTGGCATGCGGGAGGATGTGTTTGAATTTGCAGCTCAGATCATTGAAATTACTAAAAAGCCAATGGTTCCTATTGGCGAATTAGGCGCCAATCCGCAGGGAGATGTTATGGAGGTGGATACAGCACTATACGGTCAGACCCACTACCGGGCTATCTTAGACGTTGGCCTGCTGGATCTTGACCCTAAATACATCGTACCGTTCAAAGATAATTTTGAAGTAGTAGGTGCCAGTTCTGATATGCTGGTACTTGACCTTGGTAAAAATGAAGCAGATCATAAAGTAGGAGATATGCTGCGTTTCCGACTTAAATACATGGGTGCCCTGCAACTGCTTAATTCAGACTACATTGAGAAGAAGATAAAGTAGCCAGATTTTTTTAACTAAAATATTATGCGTAGAACGGTTGTGAGATCGTTCTACTTTTTTTTATAATCCGCTCAAATTCAAAATTATTAACGAACTACCTATGGAGACGATATCTCCAAACTTAGAAACCATCAAATCGCTCCGGCACGAGCTTCATCAACATCCTGAGCTTTCCGGCCAAGAAATGAATACGGCTGAGACAGTGCTGAAGTTTCTAATGCCCACCCAGCCCGACTCGATAGCGCAACAAGTAGGAGGACATGGGCTGATTCTTACTTACAACAGCGATCAGCCAGGACCTCACCTTATGTTTAGGGCAGAGTTAGATGCTTTGCCCATTCAGGAAAAAAATAGTGTTACCCATAGATCACGGTATCCGGAAAAGGGACATTTATGCGGGCACGACGGCCATATGTCAATTCTGGCAGGATTAGGGCTTCATTACGGGAGATTTCGTCCCAAAAAGGGAAAGGTAAGTCTGCTTTTTCAACCGGCAGAAGAAACCGGAGAAGGGGCCCTGGAAGTGGTCAAAAGCCAAGCGTGGCAGAAAAATAAGCCTGACTTCATGTTTGCGCTTCATAATCTTCCCGGCTTTCCGACGGGTCAGGTTCTGATCAAGGAAAATACATTTGCCGCCGCCTCACAGGGTATGTGTAGCATACTGAGGGGGGCTACTGCGCACGCTGCCCATCCTGAACAAGCCAAAAGTCCGGCCATACCGCTTTCCCAGATTATTCAGGATTTTCAGCATTTTAAAGAAGACGAACACCAGTACCATGATTTTATTTTGTTGACGGTGGTTCATGCTGTTCTGGGTACACCTTCTTACGGCATCACTCCTGGGCACGGGCAGGTGCGAGCCACACTGCGTAGCTTTACCAATGAAGATATCCATTATCTACAGTCTTGGGCTGAGCGGGTGGTGTTACACCGGGCAGAAGCTGCCAGCCTGACCCATGAGTTTCAGTACAGCGAGATATTTCCGGCGACCATCAATCATCCGGAAGCTTTTAAGATTCTATCTGACTCACTTGTCACTATACCTGCAAATGTGAAGACTTTGGAGGTTCCTTTCAGGTGGTCAGAAGACTTTGGCTATTATTCTCGAGACGCAAAAACCTGTTTTTTTGGGCTGGGCTCAGGGGTAAATATGCCCAATCTTCATCATGAGAACTACGATTTTCCCGATAAAATCGCCGCAGACGGAATGCAGATCTTTCTTGCTATCACTGACCATCTGCTGGGTACCTAAAGGCGATATAGCTTTTTTCCTGATCTTAAACATCGTTATGTATGCTAGAAGTTATATTAAACACATTTGAAGATGTCCATGAATTCATTGCGGAGCTTAATCCTTATGTGTTCGATGCGTACATTTTTGTGTTGTCGGTTTTGATGGGTTTGCTGGTGCGCTGGGTTGTCGTAAGAAGCATCAAGCAGTATAACCAGTTGCACCCGAATATCGCGGGGGAATCTATCTATGAAAACCTGACTCCCCGGACAAAGATATTTTTTCCGATCTTGATGTTCTTTCTGGCGCAGCCGCTGCTTACTTTTCCCGATGAGCAACCACAATTACTAGTCCTGAAGGCTACCCAGGTAATGCTCATACTTTCTTTCGGTTGGGTATTACTTAAAATGGTGAAGGTAGTAGAAGATGTTGCTTACGATCATTATAGTGTAAAGCGTAATGATCCCTACAAGACGCGCAGGATCAAAACGCAGCTACAATTTATTCGCCGGATTCTGATCGTCGTAATTTTTTTACTGATGGTTTCGGCCATTTTACTATCGTTTCCGCAGGTTCGTAACATCGGAGCCACTTTACTCACTTCGGCGGGTGTGGCGGGAATTATCATCGGTTTTGCCGCCCAGAAATCTATTGCCAATTTGCTGGCGGGTCTGCAAATCGCGATTACGCAACCTATCAAGATTGACGATGCAGTCATAGTTGAAGGAGAGTGGGGCAAGATAGAAGAAATTACCCTCACCTACGTGGTAGTGATGGTTTGGGACAAACGGCGGGTGGTCTTGCCCATTAATTATTTCATAGAAAAGCCTTTTCAGAACTGGACCCGAAACTCGGCTGAGCTAATCGGGCCGATCATTCTCTACCTGGATTATAGTACCCCGCTGGAAAAGTTACGGGAAGAACTGGGTCGGGTACTGAAAAAAGAACCCCTCTGGGACCAGAAAGTAAAGGTCATACAAGTTACCGATACGACAGAAAAGTGTATGGTTGTCAGGGTGCTGGTAAGTGCCAAAGATGCCCCTACCGCCTGGGATCTACGCTGTTCGGTACGCGAAAAATTGATAACTTTCCTACAGAATGAATACCCGAAATCTTTCCCCAAAAACCGAATGTCCCTGATGGAAAGTCAGCCCCTAAAATTAGATAAAAACGGATCAGCCTTTGAACGTAAGAACCTCTGAACAGTCTGTTAAAGAACAGCTATACCGGATCATATTTGAATCGGATACGCCCTCGGGTAAGGCTTTTGACGTAGCACTGCTCATCGTCATTCTGTTGAGTATCCTCACTGTCATGCTGGAAAGTGTCAGTCAAATTGATGTCAGTTACGGGCCTACCATACGTGTGCTAGAGTGGACATTTACAGCCTTGTTTACCGTAGAATATTTTCTTAGAATTTATTGTGCTAGAAGACGCCGTGGTTACCTGCTTAGTTTTTACGGTCTGGTAGACCTTATCGCTATTTTACCTACCTACCTGAGCCTGATCATAGCGGGCTCCCAATACGTTTTGATCGTCAGAAGCCTGCGGTTGCTACGTGTTTTCAGAGTACTGAAGCTTTACCATTTTCTAGGTGAGGCTGAAGTCTTAGGTTTGGCACTCCGGCAAAGCGCTGCCAAGATCATCGTATTCCTCGGTACAGTAGTTACCCTGATATTTATCATTGGCTCAGTCATGTACATGATAGAAGGACCAGAAAATGGCTTTACCAGCATTCCTGTGGCAATTTACTGGGCGGTGGTCACCCTGACAACCGTAGGCTACGGAGACATAGCTCCACAAACCATTGCCGGAAAGCTGCTAGCTTCAGTCGTTATGATCATGGGATACGGAATTATCGCAGTACCCACTGGTATCGTTTCGGTAGAATTGGGCAAAGTACACTTTGATAAAAAAGGTAAAAAGAGTAAAGTAACGCTTTTAAGAGGTAAAAAATATTACTGTAAACCGCAGCGAGCCAGTTGGAAAACTATCAAATAAATGGGAGTATTCGGTACGAATCATAACCATGATATATTTTCTTACAGTATTGTTATAAAATGATGTTTTTGTAGCTTTGCATTTATCTACTCAAAAGCGCAGTTTCATGTACCCAAACGTTACGTTTCCATTTTCACTTCTTATAGTCAGGCACTATAGGCCCAGTCGGGTCTGATATTACCTTTTTTGCCAGTAGGGCAATTCTCCTCTCCATTTCAGTGCTTTACATTACTAATAAACTCTTGTTTCAAACATCCATGGACATCTCTATACAGGTAGCTACTGCATCACATACCAAACATGCTGAAAATATTAGTCTTATGATCGAAGATGCAGCTCGAAAAAGGGGAACCGGTATTTCAAAACGACCGCCGGAGTACATTCGACGTAAGATCACGGAAGGTAAAGCCATTATTGCGCTGGCAGACAAAGATACCGTTGCAGGTTTTTGTTACATAGAAACCTGGGGGCATAACAAGTATATTGCTAACTCTGGTTTGATTGTCAATGAAAACTTTCGCAAGCATGGCCTGGCCACTCGTATTAAAGAGGCAGCCTTTGCGCTGTCTCGGAGAAAGTATCCCGATGCCAAGTTGTTCGGTATTACGACCAGTCTGGCTGTCATGAAAATTAATTCCGACCTGGGATACCGCCCGGTTACTTTTTCTGAACTAACGACTGACGAAGAGTTTTGGAAGGGATGCCAGAGTTGTCCTAACTTTGACATACTGACTCGTAACCAGCGGAGTAACTGCTTGTGTACGGCTATGCTTTATGATCCTCAGCCTCGTTCGTCAGAAAAAAAGACATCGCAGGACAAGGTGCGGTTAGAAGAAAATGATGCGGGTAATCAGTCTCAATAATCGGTGCAGTGAGATATATCAATTTCTTATACAATTCTTACATAATCATGTCTATAGATATAGCGGATCAACCAAAACTGGTTCTGGCCTTCAGCGGGGGGCTGGACACTTCGTACTGTGTCAAATACCTTTCCGAACAAGGCTACCAGGTACATTCGGTAGTTGTGAATACCGGTGGCTTTTCTCCTGAAGAGCTACAGGAGATTGCCGACAAAGCTAGAATGCTGGAAGTCGCAGCACATCAAACCCTGGACGAGACGCATAATTTTTACCAAAAGTGCTTGCGTTTTCTGATCTATGGAAATGTACTTAGAAATAATACGTATCCGCTTTCAGTATCAGCAGAACGCGTTTTTCAGGCCCTGGCTATTGTAGAACATGCCAAATCTATTGGCGCAGACTACATCGCCCATGGTAGCACCGGCGCAGGCAATGATCAGGTACGCTTTGATTTGATTTTTAGCATCCTGGCGCCGGAGATCAAAATCATCACCCCCATCCGGGATCAACGCTTGTCTCGCCAGCAGGAAGTCGCTTATCTGCAGGAAAAAGGCATTGATGTTAATTGGGAAAAAGCTAAATATTCCATTAACAAAGGGCTATGGGGTACGAGTGTCGGAGGAGAAGAAACGCTCACTTCGCATCAGTCTTTGCCCGAAGAGGCGTTCCCGAGCCAGCTCCAGGAAAAAGACAGTAAGCATATAAAACTCAGGTTTGAAGAAGGAGAGCTTAAAGGTGTAGATCAGGATACGTATGATGATCCGGTGCAGGCGATACTGAAGGTGCAGGAAATGGCGGCCGCTTTCGCGATCGGAAGGGATATTCACGTGGGTGACACCATCATTGGCATCAAAGGACGAGTAGGCTTTGAAGCGGCTGCTCCTTTGATTATTATTAAAGCCCATCACCTGCTGGAAAAGCATACGCTGGCAAAGTGGCAGCAATACTGGAAAGACCAACTAGCCAACTGGTATGGTATGATGCTGCACGAAGGGCAATACCTTGATCCGGTAATGAGAGACATGGAAGCTTTTCTGGAGAGTTCGCAACAGCGGGTTGACGGTACGGTGGAAGTTAAGCTAACGCCGTATCGTTTTGACCTTGTCGGTATAGAGTCTGAGTATGACCTGATGGCCTCTCAATACGGTCAATACGGTGAAATGAATCTGGCCTGGAGTGGGGAAGATGTAAAGGGTTTTACCAAAATTATGGCCAACCAAAACAAGATATACTACAGCTTTGATGAAAAATAAGATTAGTGTAGGCGTTATCGGAGGAGCGGGTTACACGGCAGGGGAACTCCTTCGTCTGCTGGTACACCATCCCAATGTTGAAATTTCCTTTGTGCATAGCAAAAGCAATGCAGGTAACCCTCTTCATCATGTTCATGCTGACCTACTGGGCGATGCCGAGCTCTCGTTTTCAGCTCAGTTTCATTACGACATTGATATGCTTATCTTATGTGTAGGTCATGGTGAAGCTAAAGTCTTTTGGAAAAAAAATGAAATTCCAGAGCATGTCAAAGTCATAGACCTTAGCCAAGATTTTCGCATTGCAGCTGCGTCTCATCACTTTGTTTACGGCCTGCCCGAGCTCCATAAAAATCGGATTCGGGAAGCACATTATGTTGCCAATCCAGGTTGTTTTGCCACTTGTCTACAGTTAGGCCTTCTACCCTTGGCGTATGCTGGTGCCCTCCAATATGATGTCCACATCAATGCTATTACCGGCTCTACTGGTGCCGGACAACAGCCCTCTGCTACATCGCATTTTAGCTGGAGAAATAACAACATTTCAGTGTATAAAGCCTTTAAACACCAGCACCTAAGAGAAATCCAGCAAAGCTTAAACTTCCTGCAGGAAGGTATGACATCTAAACTACATTTTCTGCCGGTACGTGGTAACTTTACCCGAGGTATTTTTGCTTCTCTGTACACCCAAGTAGATTTACCGCTGGACCAGTCACTGAAGCTCTATCGTAGCTTTTATGAAGATTCACCATTTGTTCATGTGACGGAAAACAACCCTCACTTGAAGCAAGTGGTCAATACCAATAAAGGGATTATCTATTTGGAGCGGCATGGTGATACCTTGTTGGTTATTAGTATGATAGATAATCTTTTGAAAGGCGCTTCAGGACAGGCAGTGCAAAATATGAACCTCATGTTTGGACTGGAAGAAGCTGCCGGGCTTCAGCTGAAGGCAAGTTCTTTCTAATCATTTTCTGCGCTGAAACGCACTCAGGTGTTGATTGGCTGTGACGAGTTAGTTGGGACTGCCACTGTCGGACATTAATCAACTACCTTAGATTTCTCTGTGTACTAGACAAAATAGCTTAATAACATGAACAATAAAATAGCAATACTTGGAGGCGGAAATTTGGGGCAGTCCATTGCTCTGGGGTTGGTAAGTACCGGTAAATACCAAGCGGGTGATGTAATCGTAACTCGCCGGAAGATACACGGTGTGGACGAGCTGACAGCTTATGGTATCATGATAAGTACTGATAATGTAGATGTTGTACGTCAGTCCCACCTCATTTTCCTCTGTGTTCAGCCCAAACAATTACATACTTTGCTGGACGAGATTAAGCCAGTTATTAATGTACAACAGCATGTACTTATTTCTACAATTACCGGACTCTCTATCGATGACATAGAGGCGATCGTGGGCGTTGATTTTCCAATCATCCGGGCCACTCCCAATACAGCGATTGCCATTCGCGAATCCATGACTTGTATGGCTACCAAGAAGGCTACTGATGGTCAAGTAGAGGAGGTAAAAGCGATCTTTGATATCATGGGACGGAGCCTGGTCATTGAGGAAGAACTCATGGCAGCCGCTACAGTATTAGGTGCCAGTGGGATAGCCTTTGCGCTGCGCTTTATCCGTGCTGCAGCCCAGGGAGGTATTGAAATGGGCTTTGATGCTGATGAGGCCCAGGCTATCGCGATGCAGACTTGTCGGGGGGCTGCCTCTTTACTCATAAAAAGCAAACGCCACCCTGAGTCTGAAATTGACCGAGTAACAACTCCTCGGGGCTGTACCATTGCCGGCCTAAATGAGATGGAACATAATGGCATGAGCTCTGCACTGATCAAAGGAATTGTGGCTTCGCATAAAAAAATTGCCAATATCAAAGACCAGGTTTCCTAAGCTAGCGCCACATTTCAAAGTAGGCTGTTAAACTTGTGACAAGCCGAATTTGTTTTCTCTGTGTGAAGCGTTTGATCTTACTCGTAACGTTTATATTACTTGCGATTTCCGTTTCTGCTCAGGAAAATCAGCATTTTATTGTGAGGCCGGGAGATATCATTATTGATCGTATTCCTCTCACTAACCGCTATAGGTTTGAACAATTTCGCAGAGCCCGAGCACATTTTGTGAATAATGCTACTGCTTCCGGGCATCTGAACTACAACTTACTCTATGGCGAAATGCAGTTCATTGATCCCACAGATGATACCGTCTCCCTGGCAAATGAGCAGATGCTGGAAAAAATAAGCTTTGAAGATACCGACTATATATTTGATCCGGAAAACAATAGATACCTTGAAGTACTAGCCGGAGACCAACATATCAGACTGACCCGACACTTGCGCATGCGACTGCTCGAACATGATGTCAAATCAATGGATGGTTATGTAAGTACACTGAATCCTAATCTTTCTCGAGCAGTATACGACTTGGATAACCGGGTCCACCAAACGACATTACGTGAATTTTTTGAATCGAGAGCCCAACATCCCATGCTTTTCAGTACGCATGAAGTTTATTATTTTGTAGATAAAAACAATGTCGCCTGGCCAGTAAAAAAATCCAGTCTTCACCGCATATTTCCGGATCATAGAAGAGAAATCAGTGACTACCTGTCCAATCATACTATTGACTTTACTAGTAAAGAAGACCTTATACAGCTAATCAGCTTCTGTAACCAGCTTTAATACTGGTGAAAAGACTCAGATACAAATTCCAGTACTGTAGGTAAAGATTCTCGCCAGTAGGTCCAAGTATGTCCACCGTCCCGGATACGAAATTCGTGAGGTATCTCTCTTTTTCGCATGGTAATGTGTACCAGTGAGTTACCTTCATACAGAAAATCATCGTCACCACAGTCTATATACCAGCGGACTGATTTAATGTCTTCCACCGGTAAATTCTCCATTTGGTATAGTGCACTATGCCTTTCAAAATAATTTCTTTGTGCTGTTTTACTGGTATCTTTGGCTTCCATCCTGGCCAGGTATCGCTCCAAATCATTCATACTGATGGGACCGGTACTGGCACTTAGCGGACAGGCAGAAGAAAAAAGTTCCGGGCGGTGTAATGCGTACATGAAAGTACCTCCGCCGCCCATAGAAAGTCCAGCTACCGCCCGGTACCGCTTTTCTCCTTTGATACGGTAGTTACTTTCTACATGTGGCATAAATTCTTCAAAGAAAAAGTCCTCGTAATCCCAGTTACCCTTGATGTTGTTGAAATAGCCGCGCTGCCCGGTGTCTGCGTCGGGCATCACGATAACCATGGGAGTTGCTTTTCCTGCTTTGATGGCCCGGTCAGCGATGTACAATACTTCGCCGAATTGTACCCATCCGGTCTGGTCATCTCCGGCGCCATGCAGCAGATAGAGTACCGGATAGCTACGTTGAGAGCGGTCGTAGTCGGGGGGAAGATAAATGGCATACTTACGCTCACCATCCAGAATTTGGCTTTCCATGTTAAGATTGTCAAATACTTGCCCATGTTGAGCCTGGATCGGTAAGGTCAGAAAAAGAAAGGGGATAAAGATCAATATTCTTGGCATAGGTTAAGGTTGTTTGGTGAATAAACTCAATGATAGTAATTTTCCTGACAGGTAGCCAAAATATACGGTAGTTGTTTTTTTGACATCCAAGCATATAAGTATGAAAACCGCTTTTCGCTCTTACTTAGCCTTATTTCTCATTGTCATAGCCTGTCAGTCGGAACAGGAGCCGGTTTCTCTTTTTGATGGGCAAAGTCTGGAAGGATGGGAAGGGAATGCCGATTTTTTCCGAGTTGAATACGGAGTGCTCGTAGCCGGTAGGCTCGTAGCCTCGATCCCACAAAATGAATTTCTGTGTACCGAAAAAGAATACGCTGATTTTGATCTTCAACTCAAAGCGAAACTGGTAGGGCCGGGCGAAAACGGTGGAGTACAGTTTCGTAGCCGTAGAGTTGAAAATAGCAGTGAGATGTACGGCTACCAGGCGGATATCGGCTTTATCAACGCTGGGTGGATTAAAAATTTTCCCCAGGTAGCAGACTATGCAGAAGGCATGGGAGATCGGGCCCGCTTTCCGCTCTGGGGCGCACTCTACGATGAATCACGCCGTCGTGTACCCTTGACAGTAGCTCCCCCTGATCAAGTGATGCAGAACCTTCATGTTGGTGAATGGAATGATTTGCGGGTGCGAGCACAGGGTAATCGGATACGTATTTGGCTCAATGGTGCATTGATGACTGACTACGAGGAGGAGGAGGAAGTAGCTCAAAAGGGGAAAATTGGGCTTCAAGTGCACTCCGGGCCACCGTTAGAAGTCTGGTACAAAGATATATTTGTTGAAGAGATTTAGTGGGGTCTGGATTGTTAAATGGCGATAACTTTAGGTAATAAATTACTTAATTGCAATCCAAAGTCTGGCAGGATTCTCATATTTTAGCCAAGTTTGGAGTAGTGTAACCAAAGTTCAGTCTAAAGCGCCTTTTCCACTGATTCAAAAGTGGGAGAAACTCTAATAACCCCACCAACTTCTACGACCGGTAGCCGGATGTATCCCTGGAATCCGGTTCTTTGCACTTTGAGCATCATCTCTTCTCCCTTGCTTTGGTCTTGCTCTACGTCGTAAAATGTGTACTCCAGTCCAGCAGAGTCCAGTTTATCCCGGAAATCAACGCAGTGGCTACAATCCACATTCCCGTAAACCAAAATGGTCTTCTGGTCTTTTGCTTCTGTTGTAGAAGTCCCAGTTGGTTTATCATTACCGTCAATCATACAGCTTTGCAAGGAAAGTAAGCAAGCGACTGAGATGACTATAGATTTGATCGTTGTCATAATGCAATAATACGCAGGCTAGCTATAATTGTCATTGAAAATTACCTCTATTCTTAGGAAGATAGTGCTTTGAGTGCTGTTACCAAATGATCTAGTTCTTCCAGTTTGGTGTACAAATGCGGTGTAACACGGGTTCCCTTTACTGCTTCTGTATCAATGGCTACTGTAAAAATGTTAAAGTCATTAAATAATTTATTCGCCAATTCAGCCGGCGGCAAGCCTTTGACGCCGACGTTAGCAATACCGGAGGAGCGTTCTTCTTCAAAAGGTGTGTTGATGATGATACCCGGGATATCTACTATTTGCTTGGTCCAGTATTGCTTGAGGTAGCGAAGGCGGGCCTGCTTACGTTCAATTCCAATTTTATCCTGAAATGCCAGTGCGTCCAATATTGAGTTGATGATAGCATTAGGCCGGGTTCCCCAGTGTTCAAATTTGCGTATATCATCTTCAGCATGGGAACTGTCGCCTAATAAAGGCCACACTCTGTCAATTTTGCCTTTGCGGATATACATCATACCATTGCCGAGGGGAGCGCCCACCCATTTATGAAGACTAGTGCCAAAATAATCACAGTCCAGATCAGTAATTTTGAAGTCTATATGCCCTAGTGCATGGGCAGAGTCAGAAATGACTTCAACCCCTTTGCTATGGGCCATGTCAGCAATCTTCCTGACGGGCAACACCTGGCCGGTGATGTTGATCAGGTGGGTAACCAGGATAACCTTTGTTTTTGGCGAGATGGCTTTTTCATAGGCATCTACGATTTCCTGGTCATTTTTGGGATGTAGCGGTAATGAAATAACTTTATTCACAATCTTATCACGCCGCGCTCTTTGGTTGAAGGCGGCCCGCATACTGCCATAGTCCTGGTTTGTCATGATGGCTTCGTCGCCGGCATCCATTTTAAGTCCCAGAATGACCGTATTGAGGGCTTCGGTAGTATTGCGGCACAGAACCATCTCCTCTGGAGTACAGCCAGCAAAATCGGCCATCGCCTGTTTTACTTTATTGTAATCCTTCCATTTATGCTGTCGCATGTAAATAGAAGGATTAAGGTTTACTTTCCGGTTTTCTTGATCCTGGGCATCCATAACGGGATTGGCTGTCATACTGTAGTATCCGTTTTCCAGGTTAATGTAATCCGATGGTACAGTATAATGCTGACGAATTTCTGCCCAGAATTTTTCATCTTTAGCCAGATGAGCCCCATCTACCTCAACCCACTCTTTTAGTTTTTCGTTTTGTTGAGCCGAAAGTTCTGGGTGAAAAAGAGGGAGAGCAGCGGCTGTGGTACTGAGGGCACCCATTTTTTTGAGAAATG
>CAZZGE010000027.1:0-34034 GCA_964653665.1 uncultured Porifericola sp.
GGCAGCCTATTTTAGGCAATGACAACCTTTAACCTTCAACTTACAACTTTTAACCTTCAATAATCTTGAAACCCTGGGAAACGCTTGAACAGAAGCACTTACTACAAGATCGGTGGATCAGCCTGAGAGCTGACAAATGTCGCATGCCTGATGGTACTATTGTAGAACCGTACTACGTCCTGGAATATACAAACTGGGCTAATGTAGTGGCTGTCACACCCGATAAAGAGATTGTCATGGTGAAGCAGTACCGCCACGCGCTGGGTAAAATAACGCTGGAACTTCCGGGCGGCGCAGTAGATGCCGGTGAGCCGCCCATGGTAGCCGCAGAACGTGAAATGCTGGAAGAAACCGGGTACGCAGTAGGCCACATTGAGCCCCTTTGTCAGCTTTCTCCTAACCCGGCCAATCATAATAACTACTCCATCTCTTTTCTGGCTACGGGAGTGCATCCTGCTGAAGAGCAGCAACTGGATGCCACCGAAGAAATTGAGGTCGTCAAAGTTCGACTGGAAGAGGTGAAGCAGATGCTGGCCCGTCAGGAGTTCATCCAGGCCATGCACGTCGCTGCCTTTTTCTATGCATTGCCCAAGATTGAAAAGCTGTAGATCACGCTATCCTGGCGAAAAAGTAATCATTTACAGGTAATAACAATCAGCAGCTGGTAACCTGCCACCTTTCCCTATCGCGGCACTTCTACTTTGTCCATCATCTGCTGAAGTACTTCGTGTATGCGGCGGCCCTCCATCTCAGCTTCGGGCGTGAGGATGACGCGGTGTACCAGCACAGGTATCGCCATGGACTTGATGTCTTCCGGTGTCACAAAGTCACGGCCGTTGATAGCAGCATAGGCTTTGGCAGTGGTCAGGATGGCCAGGGAAGCACGGGGCGATGCACCCAGGTAAAGCTCGTGCGATTGCCGGGTTTCCTGTACAAGGGTAGCAATGTAGCCCAGCAGGTGGTTCTCCACATGAATTTCCCCGACCTTGGCCCGGTAAGCCATCAGCTCTTCTGCACTGATAACTGCCTCAACCTGCGAAATATCCTGCCGGTTACGGCGGCGGTGGAAGCGCTCCAGCATCATGGTTTCTTCCTCCAGCGAAGGATAGTCTACCTCAATTTTGAAGAGAAAGCGGTCCAACTGAGCTTCGGGCAGGCGGTAGGTTCCCTCCTGCTCTATAGGGTTTTGCGTCGCCAGCACCAGGAAAGGTTCTTCTAGTTGGAAAGTGTGGATATCGGCCGAAACCTGCCGTTCCTCCATCACCTCAAAGAGGGAGGCCTGTGTCTTGGCCGGGGCACGGTTGATCTCATCTACCAGCACAATATTTGAAAAAATTGGGCCCTTGCGGTACTCAAAGTCGGTAGTTTTGGCGTTGAAGACCGAGGTGCCCAGCACATCGGAGGGCATCAGGTCAGGCGTAAACTGGATGCGGGAAAAATCTACAGAAACAGTTTTGGCCACCAGCTTCGCGGTAAGGGTTTTAGCCACACCCGGTACACCCTCCAGCAGTACGTGCCCGTCGGCCAGCAGGGCAGTAATGATCAGGTCCACCATACGCTCCTGCCCGACAATCCACGCACCGATGTTTTGGCGTATCTGCGAGACACTCTCGGCCAGTTTGCTCAGGTCTATGCGATTTTCAAATTGGGGTTGATCAGATGATGATGTTTCTTCCATGGATTAGATAATAGCTTTTTGGGTATAAAATGTATCTATGCGTTGATTAAGGCGGATCAGTTCTTCCGCCGTGATGTTTTTCTTTTCCTGTAGGTGAAGGATGAGGTCACAGGTCTCGTCTACTTGCTTTTGTACCTGGCCACTCTTGTGGGCTAAACGTTCACGAAAAGTATCATCTTCCCACTCGCCCTGCAAACGGTAGTGACTCAGCAGGTACTCACGAAAATAAATAATTTTTTTCTTCGTCATTTCCCGGTGGCTTGCTCCGTGCATAAACAGGTTACCTACCGTTTCTACAAACTCCAACGTAGCGTTAGCCGGAGATTTGACGACCGGTATAGCCCGCTGTCGCCGCTTAGACTCAAAAAGAATAAAAAGCAACAGTCCCGCCAGTGTCAGGTAAACGGCCCAACGCAGGGGTGCCATGCTGAGAAAAAAGCGCAGGGGTGTAGTAGATGCCATGCGGCCCAGGTGGTAGTATTCGTTCCAGATCAGGTCGCGCTGCGGCAGAAGATTAAGCGAGGCAGTCGCTTCCCCAGTGAGGCTTTCCTGCAGCATGAAGTAATTAGTATAAACCTGCGGCACACTACTCAGCAGCAGGGCCCCCTCACCCTGCCGGTAGCGGAGCAGCACCGCCTGTCCGTCTTCATTCTCGGCCAGCACTTCTGCCCGGCTGCTATCATAGTCGGAAAAGTAATAGAGGCTCTCCCGGATTTCCAGCGTATCATCTTTTTCCGCCACTGTCTCCAGCAGGTCGGCGTTGGTGACAAGGCCTAGTGTATCGGCCAGTTTTCCGTTAAATCCACGGGCAGTAGCCAGTACGTACGCTCCGCTATCCAGTAGTTGCAGCAGGGCTTCGGTATCTTCTTTGCCAGCCTCCAACTCAGTCGCCAGCAGAAGAATATTTTCTCCTGTATATTCCTCCCTGAGTTCATACAGAGTCTCGTAACTTGTACTGACTGACTGATCCGGAAAGAGATAGTTCAGGTTCTCATACAGGATAAAAGTCCCGTAAGGACTTTTTTCTTCATGGTGCAGCGTAAAGCTCCAGTCGGTAGGCTTAGGTGCAAAAATTTCTACCAGGATGAGGATGAGCAGAGCCGCTCCCAGGATGATATAGTATTTCAGTTCCTGTTTCATGCCTTTGCTGTCAGTACTTCGCTGATCTGCCGGTGGAGCCGTTCAACTTTTCCAAAATGTTGGGCATCTACCGGAAACTCGCCGTACCAGGCGTATTCATAGTAGATGCTCAGGCTGCGAAAGTCGGGAAGTAAAGGACTCTGTTGCAACTCCTGCTGGTAGTCGGCGTTGGTCTTACCGGTATGCCAGTGGATGTAGTCAGCATCGGCCAGCCGTTTGAGTGTCCAGATGTAGAGCAGACGCACTGCTTTGCGATAATCCTGCGACTGCTGCGCCCGGCTGATTTCTTCTTCAAAATTGATTTCGTGGATGTTCTGCTCCATTACCGGCTGCATATCCACATTCCCCGCATGGTCGTCTCTGCGAAATAAACCACTAATGCTTACTCCGGTAAGCTTGAGAATGGCAAAAATGATCATGACCGCACAGAAAATATACAGCAGCCAGTCTATGGGAAAGTCAATTTCTACGCTGCCAAACAGTCGAGAAAGCTGCTCTGCCAACCAGCGCTTGAACTGCCCCCACCAGCTGACCGTCTGTTCATAGCCAAAACGATAGTCAAAATCGCTGTCATTGCGGTAGCCCTCCATTACCTCTGGCGGAATGCGGCGCGCATTTTCAAGCTCCGGCAGTTCTTTGAACTGGTACACCTGATCGGGAGCTCGCTCCTGTCCCAGCGCAGCCTGGCTACCAAGCAGCAGCCAGAAGATTATGATGGTTAAATTCTTCAGCATATCAAAGCAATCCTGATTGCAAACAGCCTGGGTTAACTACGTCTCATCCTTATTTGATGCCCCCAAGTTACTACATTTTTTACGCCCGCAAACTTATATATACAAGTTGGTCTTTCTAATTTAATACTCTGATGAAGTTACCCCGATATTTGCAACTGCACGCGCTGCTCAAAAAGCAAATTTTGAGCGGGGAGTACGCCGAGGGTAGCCTGCTTCCTTCGGAAAACCAGCTGAGCCGTCAGCATCAGATCACCCGCAGTATGGTGAGGCAGGCGCTTCAGGAGTTGGAAAAAGAGGGGCTGATCCGTAAGCAGCAGGGTAAAGGCAGTATCGTGGACAGAAAAGACCAGAAATTAGGTTTACTCTCTTTCCGGGGGTTTTCAGAGGTGCTGGGAGAAAGTGACCATAAAGCCTCCTCCCGTATTTTGCAGAAACCCCGGCGGAAGGATTGGAGCAACCGCTTCTTTTTTGACCTGAGCGAGGAGGAGAAAGGACAGGGTTGCATCTACATACGCAGACTGCGGGAAGTAAATGGGGAGCCAGTCATGCTGGAGCATACCTATTTTCCCGATGTGCTGCAGGATTTTCTGGCAAAAGCATGGGTAGGAAGTTCGATCTTCAAAACGCTGCAGGCTTATTACCAGATCAGCATGCATAGCGTAGAGCAGTACATTAGGGCCATCATGGCTGATCAGGAAATGGCAGGGCTTCTGGAAGTTAGCGAGGGAACGCCCCTGCTGAAGATCAACCGAAAATACGCCAGCAGCCGACCCGGCTTTTTCATCTACAGCACCCTGTACTGCAATACGGAGCAGTACGCCATCAGTAGTTATATGGAATAAACATTTTTAACAGAATCAACATGGATAAAATCACAGAACTCGCGAAAATGATTGATCACTCCCTGCTGCATCCTACTATGGATGATCAGACGCTCCGGGAAGGATGCCAGCTGGCCCGGCAGTACAATGCCGCATCGGTATGCATTAAGCCTTACGCCATTTCCCTGGCCGTGGAAGAACTGAAAGGCTCGGATGTGCTGGTGGGGACGGTCATCGGCTTTCCGCAGGGAAACTCCGCCGTAGAGGTCAAAGTCTTTGAAACGGAGCAGGCCTGTAAAGCCGGGGCGGTAGAAATTGACATGGTGGTCAACATTGGTAAAGTGCTGGGCGAAAACTGGGACTATGTACGGGAGGAAATCAAGGCGGTCAACGAGGCAACGCACCGGCATGGCGCTATCCTAAAGGTCATTTTTGAGAACGACTTTCTGCCGGAGGACAAATTTAAAATCAAACTCTGCGAGATCTGCAGTGAGCTGAAGGTAGACTTTGTCAAAACCTCTACCGGCTACGGCTTTGTCAAAGGCAGCGACGGTAAGTACAGCTACCAGGGCGCTACCGAGTATGACCTCAAGCTGATGCGCCAACATACCGATGCCAACATACAGGTGAAGGCCGCTGGGGGTGTGCGCACGCTAGACGACCTGCTTAAAGTCAAAGAGCTGGGTGTCACCCGTATCGGGGCTACGGCTACTTCGGCAATCCTGGACGAAGCGCAGCAGCGTTTCAGCGACGGGAGCGCAAGTGGTAGCGGTAAAAAGTACGGTGATACGCCCGGCTACTAATTTACTGCCATGAAGCTGCTGCCGATCATAGATGAGCTGTTGGAATTGCTTTCTGAAAAAGCACTTCCTTCCGACCAACAAATTTTTGTCGGGCTGGACGGCTACGTGGACCGGATACAGAAAGTGGTAAAGACCCAGCAGGCCGGTGAGAGCCGGTACTTTGATACCATCCCCGACCTGGCCGAACGCATCGGCCGGGCGGCCGGTAAAAGTGCCCAGTTGGAGCTGGTCAACCAGATCGTGAAGGCGGGAGGCAATGCGCCTATCATGGCCCATGCGCTGGGGATGCTGGGCGTGCGTAACCACTGCCTGGGCAACTTTGGTGAAGAGGCCATCCACCCGGTATTTCAGACCATGTCTGACAACTGCCGGTTACTATCTCTAGGGAAACCCGCCGAAACCAACGCCCTGGAGTTTGATGATGGCAAGCTGATCCTTTCCGAAGTGAGCGCCTTCAGCCGCCTCGAGTGGACTTTTGTGCAGCAGCAGTTCAGCATTTCTCAACTTACCGAGCTGATGAACCCTTGCACTATGATCGCCCTGGTGGACTGGTGCAACTTACCCTTGTCTACCGATGTCTGGCAGGGCATCCTGAAAGATGTCGTTCCCGAGCTTAATGACATTCATAAGCGGCAGTTTTTCTTTGACCTGGCAGATCCCAGCAAAAAGTCGGAGGTCGAAATTTTGCAGGTGATAGAAGTAATCAATAAATACAGCGCCTACGGAGAAGTAACGCTGGGCCTTAACGAAAACGAAGCCAACCGGCTGGCGCAGGTACTTTACCAACAGAACGGGAAAGCTGCTCCACAGGACACTTCGCTGGAAGACATCTGCACTTATACTTTTAGCAAAATGCAGATATCCAGTCTGCTGGTGCATCCGCTGGATTGCTCGGTGATTGTCAGCCGGGAAGGGGTGCAAACTATCAGTGGCCGCCTGGTTAGAAAGCCGCTTATTTCTACGGGTGGGGGCGATAACCTGAACGCCGGCTTCTGTTTTGCCCGGCTGGCTGGCTGTAGCCTGGAGGCGGTGGCAGTGCTGGGTATGGCGAATTCCGGTGCTTACGTGCAGCACGGCCAAAGCCCGAACCGGCAGGTGCTAAAGGATTACCTGGAGCAGTGGAAGGCTGAAATTTGAATAACTTTTAACAAACAATCTAACTTTTACACATGGAAAAAATTAACGTAGCTGTAGCAGGACTGGGCTTTATTGGCCCCGCGCATATTGAAGCCCTGCGCCGTGTGCCTAACCTCAACGTAGTAGCAGTTAGCGATGCCTCCGAATCATCGGCAAAAGCCGAAGCGCTGGGCATTGCGCATGCCTACAGCAGCTTTGACGAAATGCTGGCCCACGAAGGCATTCAGTGTGTGCATATCTGCACGCCCAACTATCTGCACTACGAGATGGCCAAAAAAGCCCTGCAGGCTGGTAAGCATGTCGTTTGCGAAAAGCCCCTGGCAACTACCGTAGCCGAGGCTGAGGAGCTGGTACAACTGGCTGATGTCTCCGGTCTGGTCAATGCCCTTCATTTCAATATCCGCTACTACCCCCTGGTGCGGGAGATGAAACGGCAGCGGGAAAGTGGTAAACTGGGCGATGTGTACGGCGTCATGGGATCTTACCTGCAGGATTGGCTCTTTCATGCTACCGACTACAACTGGCGCCTGGAACCGGAGCAGTCGGGTGAGTCGCGGGCCATAGCCGACATTGGCTCCCACCTGCTGGACCTGGTAGAATACATCTCCGGGCTGGAGATTTCAGCCGTGATGGGTGATTTCAGTACGGTGCATCCCACCCGCAAAAAGCCGCTGAAGCCGGTAGAAACCTATTCTGGCAAAATGCTACAACCGGAAGACTACCAGGATGTGCCGATCCATACCGAAGATAGTGCCACGGTGCTGCTGCGCTTCCGCAACGGCACCAAGGGAGTCGCCACCGTCAGCCAGGTGGTAGCCGGAAGGAAAAACCGCCTGGAGCTGGAATTTGCCGGTTCCAAACAGGCTATGCGCTGGTGTTCCGAGTCTCCCAATGAGCTGTGGGTCGGCCACCGGGATGCTCCCAACCAAACCATGATGCGTGACCCCGCCCTGGCAGACCCGGAAACCTCCAGTATCATCTCATTTCCCGGCGGTCATAACGAGGGCTTTCCTGATACTTCCAAGCAGTTGTTTAAAGAAGTGTATGCAGCCATCCGGGAAGGCAAGCACCAGAAAAATGTATATCCCACCTTTGCCGACGGACTGCGGGAGCTGCGTCTCTGCGACGCCATCGTCCGAAGTAATCGTGAACAAAGCTGGATCAACCTGTAAACCCTATCAAACGTGTTTCATCTAGGATTCGTAAGTGCCATTCAGGCCGACAAAAGTTTTGAGGAAGTGGTAGACTTTGCTTCCGAAAACCACTTCGCCTGCGTAGAAATGATGTGCTGGCCGGTGGGTAAAGCCGAAAGGCGTTACGCCGGCGTTACTCATGTCAATGTGGACGAGCTGGACGATACGCAGGTCAAGCACATACAGCAGTACCTGCAGCAGAAAAATGTATTTATCTCCGGCCTGGGCTACTACCCCAACCCCCTGGCAGCCGATGAGGCCAAGGCCTTGCATGAAATTGAGCACATTAAAAAAGTGATTCGGGCAGCGGCTCGCCTGGAGATCCCGGTGATCAATACCTTCGTAGGACGCAATCCTAAGCTGAGCATTGATGATAATTTCAAAATTTTTGAAGAACGCTTTCCCTCCATCGTGGAGGAAGCCGAAAAGCAGCAGGTCAAAATTGGGATAGAAAACTGCCCTATGTTTTTTACCGGCGACGAGTGGCCCGGCGGTAAGAACCTGGCTTTTAGCCCGGCTACCTGGCGGCGGATGTTTGAGATCATCCCCAACCCGCTCTTGGGCCTTAATTACGATCCTTCGCACCTGGTGTGGATGCAGATGGACGAGGTGCAGCCACTCTACGAGTTTAAAGACCGTATCCATCATGTGCATCTGAAGGACGTGAAAGTATACCGCGACAAGCTCAACGAAGTAGGTATTCTAGCGACGCCCCTGGAGTATCATTCACCCAAACTGCCCGGACTGGGTGACGTACGCTGGAACGACTTCTTCTCTGCTTTGACTACCATCGGCTACCGGGGACCGACCTGCATAGAAGTAGAAGACCGGGCGTACGAGGATTCGGAGGAAATGGTCAAAACGTCTATTCTGCAGAGCCGAAATTTCCTGAGCCAGTTTATGGTGCTTTAGGATAGGTTGTTTACGTCAGTCGTAAGCCTCCGGCGGTGCTGGCTGCCTTTGCTACTGACAAGTATGGCATAGGGCTTCCTGCTTAACTTGTGAAATACGGGCTGGAGGCGCCGGGGATAGCTGTCACGCTGCTGGAGTAGAGCGAATGATTTTTAAAATCTTTTAACCGCTCCGCGACGGCCTTCAACTTTTAACTGTCTGGCTATTTAATACCGCTCATCTTCTGTGTCATGGTTTTTTTCCTGTCCAATAGTAGCTACTTCCTCCATCAGCCCGGCCGATTCTTTTTTCTCCACCAGGTTACCGTACTGAAAAGCGATGGCGACCAGCGTAATCGCATACATAAACTGCGAACCCAGGGTGCTGATCACCTGGAAAATGATGAAGAGCGCCTGTACCAGGGCGGAACTGTTTTCCATATCCAAGTCACCCGAAGCGGAAAGAAAAGCGCCTGCCCCGGTAAAGATGATCAGCGGAAGGTTGAAAGCCGAAGTGACAATAGACTGCAGGATGATCATCACCAGCAGCAATCCTAGCGTACTGAGGTAGTGGTCAGAGACCAGCTTGAAGCAGCGGGAAAAGGCCTCTCCAAAACTAATCCTTTCTTTGACCAGCAGCACAAAAATCAGGGAGAAAGCAGTCAGCAGGATAAAACCGGGAATGATCAGAAAAATAAAACCGAGGGTGATCAGCACAGAAACTACGATAGAACTTAACAAAATGGACAGGTAGTGCCCTTTCACTTTTTTCCATACATCCGCTACCTGAATTTCTCCAAAATCATCTCTCTCAAAGTACAGGCTCATGTGTCCATACACCGTACCGATTACTAAAGGTACAGTCAACAAAGTTAACAGTCCTGCTATACTACTTCCTCCCAGGTAAAAGTTAAGCGCGCCATTAGAAATTTCGCTATCGTTGAAAAAGAGACTGGTAGTATTCAATGCCATAAAAATCCCCACAAGCAGCACCGCTGGTCCGGCGATGTAGAGCAGGCTTTTGCCCAACGGCACAAAATTATCTCTAAGAAAAGTGAAGGTAGCATTAATTTTCTCACCAAAATCACGCTTTTGGTACAGCTTCATCTTCTGCTCGCTCGTCATGTTTATGAATTTTACGGGGATAAATAAGAAAGTAGTGCAGCACAAAATAGGCTGAAGCCAGGATAATACCTAGCCGCAGCATCCAGGGCCAGTCGGTGAGGCGAGTAACAAAGGACTCCAGAAAACCCGCCAGGATGAAGAGCGGCACCAGACCAATCACGATTTTAAGACCTTTCCTGGCCCCCTGGCGAAAGGAATACATCCTTGGAAATGTACCGGGAAAAAGGATGCTGTTACCGATCACCAGGCCCGCTGCTCCGGCAATGATGATAGATGCGATCTCAATGGTACCGTGTATCCAGATGGTCAGAAAGGAGGGCCAGAGAAAGCCCTGCTGGTAAAAGAAGTACTGGAAAGCCCCCAACATAATGCCGTTCTGCAGCAGCACGAATCCGGTACCCAGCGATAACAGGATACCCATGCTGAAGGCCATGAAGGAGACCTTGATATTGTTAACGGTAATGGCAAAAAACATATCGCCACGCTCCATGCTTCTATAGACGGCCATGGGGTCACCCTGGTCAATATTTTCCAGCGTCATGTTGACGTAGCCGTCGCCTAGAATAAGGCGTACAAAGTCTTCGTCGTGCGCCGCTGAAACTGCCCCGATCAAGCAGGCTGTCAGAAAGATCAGGAATGAATAGAGAAGTTGCTTCCTCGAGGCGTACATAATTTGCGGCAGCTCAATGCGCCAGAAGCGCAACAGTCGTCCCTTATCCTCTTTTTTGTTGCGATAAATAGCCTGGTGTACCTTGGCAGTGAGATTATTGAGATAAACCGCGGTATTGCTCTGAGGATAATGCGTTTTGGCATAACTCAAATCATCAGTGAGCTGGACAAAAAAATCAGCCAGTTCATCCGGCTTAAGCTCACTTTTTCCAGCATTGATGGCCTGTTCCAGAGCTTGCCACTTTGCTTCATTTTGTTTTACGAAGGCCGCTTCTCTCATGAAGGATACAATTTTCTGTTTACCAAAAACAGTGTATTTCCTTGAACTATATCTAATTTAGCGAGATAAATTTGCAAAAAAACTGAAGTCATTAAATTTAATCTTTAAGGCAATGATAAATATAAGTCATGCAGCGGATACAGATAGATACAGCTCAGAATATTAGTGTTGATTATCCACTGGCAGGCATAGGCTTGCGCATACAGGCATTTTTTCTGGATCTGCTGGTTATCTTAGCCTACTTCAGTACGATTCTGATTGTTTTCTCCCAGGTAGAGATTGAGCCTCCGACGGCTCTGCTAGTCGTATTGGGCTTACCGCCCTTTTTGTATCATCTGTTCTGTGAGATTTTTATGAACGGGCAGAGCATCGGCAAGCAGCAGATGCACATCAAAGTGGTCAAACTGGATGGTTCAGCACCAGGAATAGGTGATTACCTGCTGCGCTGGCTGCTCAGGGCGGTAGACATTTCTCTGTTTAGTGGGGCAATTGCTGTACTCAGCATTGCTATTACCCGCAACGACCAGCGCCTGGGTGACCTGGCGGCTGGTACTACCGTGATCAAAGAGATAACGGGCGAGCCACTTTCGGTGTTTGCCATAGACGAGGACCATCAGCCCACTTTTTCGGAGGTAACAAAGCTGCGGGATACTGACATTGACATTATCATGCGAGTGATCCATACCTACCGGGAGAGTGGACAGCTTACACCGGTACAGGCCACCGCCCGCAAGATCAAAGATTTACTGCAGATCGACAGCGATCTCCGTCCTCTGCAGTTTCTCTATACGGTGGTGCGGGATTATAAATACCTGACAGGGAGGTGAGGCGATGCCTGTGTGGAGTAAACAAATTATACGATGTTAAACACTTATTGACCCGTTTTAAGTTGGTAGAGTTCCTGCAGGAATGCTCCCCGCGTTATGCGACCGGCTTGCTTTAGCAACTTTTCGTTTTCAATGTTCAGTTTTTCCATCCACTTACTGGCCAGTGCCTGGTCTATCTTTTTTTCCGGCTGAATATCATGATATGGATAGGCGGTGGTCCATTGCACGCTTGCATCCAGTTTTTTAATTCTTTTTTTCGGTACCACTGCCGGATCATATAAATCCTGAAAAAGACCATGATTACCCAAATACTGTACCGCTCTAAAATAAGGCGAGTCGGGATTTACATCTGATGTATAAAAGGTAATGGCTCCTGATGCATGTAGCTGACGCTGCAATTTATCAACATCAACATTTTCCAATTCTACCCCATCATTGACCGCCTGACCAGCGGCTAAACCTGCCGTCTGTCCCAGGGCCGTCCAGGTAGGCTCCATGCGGATAGCCCCAAAACCCACCCTGCTGGAAGAAACAGCCACAGGAACCAGCAGACCGCTCACTTCTTTGGGCAGCATGACCGGATACGGTATTTGAAAAGGTTTACTGGGTGCGCTCAGATTACCCAACAACTCCCTGTCAGGTGTGTAGTAGGTGCCGTGGCTGTTAAAACTGTAATCGCCTATGGCAACCGCATCCGCAAAAGCCGGAGCCCTGGTACTTCCTTCTTCTCTTGTGCCGTCTTTTTGGGTGAAGACATATTGACCTAGCAGACGGCGTCCTTCCCGCACATAAATTAATGGTGGAAAATTCCCGTATGCCTCAAACTCGTCTTTGGGCAAATTCCAGCGTTTCATCTCATTTTGCACAACCGGCAGCACCCTTTCATCATGCTGTAAAAAATAAAAGACACCCAGAGTGTGTGCTTTTGCTTCTTCCCATACCTGTTGCCGAACTTTGGTATTTCCTTCCGGCCAAACATCTGTTTGATTACAAATTTTTATACTCATTTTCGACCCTTTACGGTCGTTAAAATCTGCCTTATTATTCGGTATTTGTCTTGAAGGCCCTTTGATGATGTCTTCCAAATCATCAATGTTACCTGCCTCCATTTCTGCGATCAGCCACTGAAAATCCTCCGGATCATAGTTGTCCGGCTTGGGTACGGGAATGCTGTTGTCAGGATCTTTGCTTAGGGTAACCCTGAAGTTATAACATTGTACATGCCAGTCCGGGGCGGAGGCAGCAGCTTCGTCATATTTTTCGGGACCTTCTGACCCTACTATGTATTCGCAGCCTGCCGCAGCTAATAAATCACCTTCATAGGTAGCATCAATAAAAACCTGGGCCTCAACATCTTTTAACCGGCCCTGTTCCAGGTCTTTCAGCCGTACAGCACTCAATTTTGTTTCACTTTCTTTAATCAGTTTACTGCTAGCCGATACTAAGCGATGATTCAAAAAAAGGCTTAAGCGATCCTGTTCTTCCAGCATTTGCATAAACACCTGCTCGGCTACCTTTGGCTCGTAAAATGCACCTTGCCAGCAATCTTTTACCTGTTGCGACTGGGGTCCATATGTTTTGACATAATGGGACTCTACCCGATTCATAAATTCAAGCCAGGTACCTCCCAACGATTCAAATGAATGAAAATCCGTATTGGATAACCCGCTGGAAGCCAAACCTCCCACGTGACTGGTTTCTTCCAACAGAGCAACGGATACTCCTTGCCGGGCAGCATTAACCGCCGCCGCTACTCCCGCAGGTGTCGCACCATATACTACCACATCAAACTGATACTGTGCAGTAGCCAGGCTTGAAGTGATGCATAACAAGAAAAGGTTTAGAAAAAAGGAACGCTTCAACATTATTTGTAATTTTTGTAACTCATCGCTTAACGCTGGATCACGGTCTGCTTTGCTGCGCCGTTCACATGCAAACAATAAGTGAAGTCTCGTCAGCTTACTTATTTTTGCTAATTTATAAAAGTACGCTCAGGATTCATTAATGGGGTTGTTGCCAGCCCGGTGGGGCCAGAAAATCAACTTTATTGATTTTTTATCATCATGCTTAGTCGTACAATTGCAAAGTACTTTAGCAAATATTCAAATAGCATTTTTTGTCTTTAACATCGGTTTACCTAAACTTAAAAAAAGCATTTCACCCAGATATTTTCCAGGCTCTATCAACAATAATTCTCTTGTCTTCTTTAGCAGCATCAATGCAGTACCAACACCAGCCATATATCACTGCGGTTTCTCTACACCATTGTATAGGACTATAAGCATCTGACGGGGAGGTGATCTATTTTCACTACGGTCTATAAAAGGCCGTAAATCTTTTTTATGTAAATTCGTTATCCTGACAGGAGTAAAAAAAGCAAATAATTTTCTGGAGCTGTTTGCTTTATGATTAGTCCTAAATGCTTTGTGCATTTAAGTATTGAATGGAGAATTATGGAAGACACCAAAAAGCTTAAGGAGAATTTACACCAGATGATTGACCAGACCAATGATCTGGCAACTTTGGAGGCGATATAAACGCTTTTGGCCCCTCAACTTAGCTCACTTTACAGTGTAGAAGGCGAACCACTTGATCAAAATCAGGTGGAAGATATGCTTGAGGAAAGTGAGGCTGATATCGAGGCGGGCCGCACCATACCACATCAGGAAGTTGATAAGCTTGTGAAATCATGGCGGAATCAGAAAACAGAGAAATAATCTGGACCAGATCTGCTTTGGCTGACCTGAAGGCGATCTGTGAGTTTATGATTCCAGTTGTAGGAGAAGAAAAGGCTTATCAGCTTATTGAGTTGATCAAAGAAAAAACGGAGGCACTGCAAGAGCCTGTTACCGGAAGCAGTCGTTTTATTAGCAAAAGGCATCCTAAGAGGAGTTATCAAAAATTCGTCATCAAACCATATATTTTGATCTTCAGACAAATTGGGTAGATCGTTTTTATCAATAGAATTTTTGATACGCGTCAAAACCCTGACAAGCTGGACCTTTAATTTTTCTCTTTTATTTTCTTTTCAATACCCCAAAGCGGTGGCATCCCCGGTGCGAGTGACATCAGCGGCACCTTCAAAAGATCCGTCCGGACGTACTAGGATGGCCTCTACTCTCCCCAGTTGCGGAAAGAAGCGCAGGGTGTGTCCCTTGTCCCGAAGCTGCTGTGCGGTCAGAGAGTCAATGGCCCCTTCTTCTAATACAATCCTGTCCGGAAGCCATTGGGAGTGGGTTTTCTTGGCGTCCACTGCTTCCTGCATTGTCATGCCGTGGTCAATGACGTTGAGAATGTTCTGGTAAATGACGTTGATGATGGTAGAGCCTCCCGGAGTACCCAGCACCATATAGAGGTCGCCGTTTTTCTCTACGATGGTAGGGCTCATACTGGAAAGCATACGCTTGCCCGGCGCGATGGCATTGGCCTCGCCGCCCATCAGCCCGAAAATATTAGGAAAACCCGGCTTCAGGCTGAAGTTGTTCATCTCGTTGTTGAGGAAGAATCCCGCCCTGTCTACCATCACCTTATTGCCAAAGTAAGCCACCAGCGTCGTGGTGATTGACACTGCATTACCCTCTTTGTCCACGATAGAAAAATGGGTAGTCTCCAGGCTTTCAATTTTATCCACACTGCCTGCTTTGATCTCCTGCGAAGGGGTCGCCTGCTCCATGCTGATGCTGGCGTTGCGGGAGGCGATGTATTCTTCATCCAGCAGCATGTCTATGGGCACATCGTAGTAGGCGAGGTCGCCCATGTGCTCGGCACGGTCTGCATAGGCCCGGCGCTGCAGTTCGGTCATCAGGTGAATGGATTCAGCAGTGTTATGACCCAGCGACTGCATATCATAGGCATGGGTGCCCTTGAGCAACTGCACGATGATGATGCCCCCGCTGCTGGAGGGCGGCATAGACACGATGTTAAAGCTATCGCGGTAGGTCCCTTCAATTGTCTCCCGCCATACCGACTCATAATTTTCCAGATCCTCCTGGGTGATGATGCCTCCGCCCTCCTGCATTTCTTCCAGGATCAGCCGGGCCGTTTCTCCTTGGTAAAAGCCGTCTTTTCCCTGGTCGCGGATGCGCTCCAGGGTAGCTGCCAGGTCTTTTTGCACAAGCGTATCTCCCGCCTGCCAGGCCGAATCTCGGATCAGCAACATATCCTCATCGTTCCACTGCCGGAAATTTTCCATCGCATCGTTGAAGGTAGAAGCATCATATTCGGTGACGGCAAACCCCTCTCTGGCCAGGTCTATAGCCGGCTGGATGAGTTCTTTGAAAGGCAAAGAAGCAAATTTCTGGTGCATCTGTTCCATGCCGTCTACCGTGCCCGGCGTGCAGGTGGCCAGGTGACCGTAAAGAGCTTTCTCATTCATGACCGAATCATTTTCATCCAAAAACATATCGCGAAAGGCCGCTGCCGGAGCGGTTTCCCGAAAGTCCAGCGCTCCTTTTTCGCCTTCGGCGGTTCGGTACACCATGTAGCCACCGCCGCCTAGGTTTCCCGCTTTGGGCAGTACCACCGCCAGAGCGTACTTAACGGCGATGGCCGCATCAAAGGCATTACCGCCCTTACTGAGCACCTCCAGCCCGATCTGCGAAGCCAGCGGATGCGCCGTGACAACCATGCCGTTGGCACCAACGATGCCTTCATTTTCCTGCCGTGGGAGGATTTCCTGTTGCTCAGCTATATCCGTGGATGGACTGCTGCAGCTTGCTAAAGCGAGTATCACAGGAAAGAAAAAAATAGACCATGTTTTTGATCTTAAGAATAAGCGAGGTAGGTGCATGTGTTGAGTTGATTTTCTAGCGAATATAAAGTACACAAGAAATTTTGCCGAATAATAGATGTTATTTTTGTGCTTGTAAAATATCGTATTCCGCATAAAATGATCTGCTGCTATCATTCTTCCGCTTTTTTCCTAGCTTCAATTATGTGGGCTCACACGAATAATAAAAGTACTGACTACGCCAACCTTTCCCAAAATTCATCGTAACATTGCAATATAACATCATATCAATGGGTTTAACAAAAGCAGATTTGTACACCTCCGAGCAGAACGACCTGGCACAATTAGCTAAAGCCTTTGCACATCCGGCCCGCATTGCTATTATTCAGTATCTGCTCAGAACCAACCAGTGCATCACCGGCGATCTGGTACTGGAAATCGGCTTAGCGCAGGCGACCATCTCCCAGCATCTGCGCGAACTAAAAGCTTCCTGCATCATACAGGGTACGATAGAAGGCACATCGGTCAACTATTGCATTAATCCCGTTCGCTGGGTAGAGGTGAAAGGGCTGCTCGATTCCCTTTTCGCTCAATATAGCTCAGACGATAGCTGTTGCTAAAAAATTTGCCTCTGTTTATCGTAATATAGCAATCAAATAAGCAGCCCTGCGGTAAGCTCATACTCACAAATCATATGTACACTGTTGTCAATCTTTAAACTTTTAACCATTTAATATTATGAGCACATCAGAAGACCTTAAAAAAATCGTCCGCGACAAATACAGTCAGATTGCCCTGCAGGATAAAGATACTAACGCCGCTTCCTGCTGTGGTTCCGGTACACCCTCCAATGAGGTGTACAATATCATGATGGACGACTATAGCGAAGTGGAAGGCTATAATCCCGATGCCGACCTGGGACTGGGCTGCGGTCTGCCTACCGCTTTTGCCCAGATTAAAAAAGGAGATACGGTGATTGACCTGGGCTCCGGCGCGGGTAATGACTGCTTTGTGGCCCGATACGAAACCGGAGAGACGGGTAAGGTCATCGGTATAGATTTTACCGACAACATGATCCGCAAAGCGCGCGCAAATGCCGAAAAGCTGGGCTTTAATAATGTAGAATTTCGCTATGGCGACATAGACGAGATGCCAGTTTCCGACAATGTAGCCGATGTGGTCGTCAGCAACTGCGTGCTTAACCTGGTGCCCAACAAAGAGCAGGTCATCTCTGAGATCTACCGCACACTCAAGCCAGGTGGCCACTTTAGTATTTCAGACATCGTACTGGTAGGTGAACTGCCGCAAGCCCTGCGTAAAGATGCTGAAATGTATGCCGGTTGTGTGGCTGGGGCCATTCAGAAAGAAGAATATCTGGGCTATATTCGCAAGAAGGGTTTTGAAAATATCACTTTGCAGAAAGAAAAGACTATTCAACTACCGGATGACATCCTGGAGCGTTATCTCTCTGCCGAGGAAATTAGCGGCTTAAAATCTGGAAATACTGGTATTTTCAGCATCACGGTCTTTGCACAGAAGCCCGGTAATAGTACTGAAAAGCCTAAAGTGAAGCTTTCTGACTTACAAAACGACTGCGCTCCCAACTCCGGCTGCTGTTAATTGTGTGGCTTTGGCAAAGTTCTGAGCTTTGCCAAAATTGAAGCATATACCAAATGCATCCTAAAATTCAGCAATACCTCTGAAAAGCTGCCAATTCATTCTCGTCTATTCCGGAAAAATTGTAAAAGCTGTTCGGTAAAATTGTCCAACCACTCGGCCGGAGCAACAGCAGGGCAAGCTTACGCGGCTCACATTCATATGCACCCACAACAGCTGTCACAGCCATCTCGAAGAGGTATGGGCAGTAACAGCAGCGCAGTATTTTGGGATATCAAATATTGAAACGTATTCCGGAGGAATGGAAGCCACTGCTTTCAACTCGAGAGCAGTGGCTGCTTTGAAGCGAGTTGGTTTTGAGGTAGAAATCACAAAAGGAGAGAATCCGCACGATCGCTCGTATTTTGCAAAAGATGCGGACTTTCTGATTTACTTTTCTAAAAAATTAAAAAAGATACGGCTAGTTTGCAGGATGATTTTTTTGCCATTATGACCTGTTCGGGGGCTTACGAAAACTGCCCTTTCATTTCTGGGGCTGCTCATCTTTTTCCATTGACTTATCATGAACCGGAGGAAGCGGATGGTACACCGGAAGAAGAACGGCGCTGTGATGAGCGCTGCAGAAATACTTTAGCTGATGAAAAAAGCCCGGCTTCTGCTAACCCTAAGGAAGTCAGGCTACAATACTTCAGAGTTTGCAAGTTTAGTCCAAAAATTCAAAGATACCGGCTACGCCTTGTCCTCCACCAACACAGGCAGTGACCATGCCGTACTTTTCTTTACGGCGACACATTTCGTTGATCAACTGAATGGTCAACTTAGCACCGGTACAACCCAGCGGGTGTCCCAGGGCAATAGCACCTCCGTTAACATTTAGTTTGTCAGGATTGATTTCCATTTTACGGATCACAGCCAGTGATTGTGCCGCAAAAGCTTCGTTCAACTCAATCTGGTCAATGTCATTGAGCTTCAGTCCCGCCCTTTCCAGTGCTTTAGGGATAGCCCTTACCGGGCCGATACCCATAATACGGGGATCTACGCCCGCGACAGCATAGCTTACCATACGTGCCTGGGGCTTTACGTTCAGGCGCTGCATCATTTTGTCTGACATCAGGATAACAAAAGCAGCACCGTCAGAAGTCTGGGAAGAATTTCCAGCGGTAACAGTTCCTCCCTGGCGGAAAGCCGGCTTCAGTTTCGCCAGCGCTTCCATATTTGTGTTCTGGCGAGGGCCTTCGTCTGCTTCAACCACAAACTCGCGTTGCTTTCGCTGTCCTTCTTCATCCACGTAGGTTTCAGAAACTGTCACCGGCACAATCTCATCTTTGAAGCGCCCTTCTTCTATGGCTTTGATAGCCTTCATGTGCGACTGAAAGGCAAACTCGTCCATATCTTCCCGGGAGATATTATAGTCTTTGGCCACTTCTTCGGCGGTCAGTCCCATGCTGGTATAGTACTCAGGGTGCTCGGAAGTAATCTTAAAGTTAAGTGCTGTCTTATGGCCCATTATCGGTACCAGCGACATGGACTCCGTACCTCCGGCAATGATCAGGTCGGCCATACCGGCATGAATCCGGGCCGCTGCAATATTGATAGCTTCCACGCCAGATCCGCAGTAGCGATTGATGATCATGCCGGGCACATCACGACCCAGCGCCATAAGCGAAATAAGCCGGCCCATTTGCATGCCCTGTTCAGCTTCAGGTACGGCATTACCTACGATGATGTCATCTACCATTTCAGGTTCAAGACCTTCTATGGAGCTGATAAGATGATTAATAACTTCTACCGCTATGTCGTCCGGACGAGTAAAACGGAATCCGCCTTTTTTGGCCTTGCCTACTGCCGTACGGTAACCTCTTACAATGTATGCATCCATAAGTTCAATGTTGTTTTCGTGAGTAATAGCTTAGACGCAATATATAGAAAAAATGTTCGTCATGCATACTACTTTGTGATGAAAAAGGGTGATTATGACCACCCTATTATTTACGAATCTACTGGTAGAGAAAATGGCTGATGCTCATCATTTCAGCAAAAACACCGGCGGCGGTTACTTCGGCACCTGCACCGGGGCCTTTCACAACCAAAGGTCTTTCTTTATACCTACCTGTGGTGTAGGAAATGATGTTGTCACTTCCTGAAAGCCCGTAGAAGGGATGCTCTTCATTGACTGACAGTAGCGATACGGATGCTTTTTTATCTTTAAGTTGGGCCACAAACCGCAGCTTTTTACCGGCATCCTCAGCTTTTTTGCGCCGCTCTTCCATCTGCCCATCTACTTCTTCCAGTGTCTGAAAAAAGTCATCCACGGTCTCAGCAGCCAGACACTTTTGGGGTAAGATATTTTCTACACTTACGTCTTCCGGTTCCATTTCCAGTCCTACTTCACGGGCCAGGATCAAAATTTTTCGAGCTACATCCATTCCGTTGAGGTCTTGTCTTGGGTCAGGCTCGGTATAGCCTTTCTGTTGAGCTTCCCGTACTACTTCGCTGAACCGGCGCCCCTCTTTGAAAGAATTGAAAATGTAGGACAATGTACCAGACAACACACCTTCTATTTTAGAAATTTTGTCACCACTATCTTTCAAATCCTGCAGTACGCGGATCACTGGCAGCCCGGCCCCTACATTGGTTTCGTACATAAATTTGACGCCCGCGTGCATGGCGGTCTGCTTGAGTTGCTGATAGTTGATAAAGGAGCCGGAATTAGCCAGTTTATTAGGTGTGATAATAGAAATGGCTGACTGTAGTATCTCCTGATAATACTTGATTACATCCTCGCTGGAGGTACAATCCAGAAAGACACTGTTTGTGAGATTCAGTTCTTTCATTTTTCTGACAAATACGGCCATGTCACATACCTCGCCATCTGCATCCAGGGTTTGCTGCCAGCGGGATACATCAATGCCCTGATCGTTGATCAGCATTTTACGGCTATTGCTGATTCCGATAAAGTTGATACGGAGGAGGCGGTTCTCAAGCAGATACTCGGACTGCTGAGTGATCTGTCTGAGCAGGGTGCCACCTATCAGCCCCAGTCCGGTCATGAATACATTGAGGGTCTTGGTCTCTGACAGAAAAAATGCTTCATGCACGGTGTTGAGTGCTTTAGATAGGTTACGCTGCGAAATGACTACCGTAAGATTTACTTCAGAGGAGCCCTGGGCGATGGTTCTGACATTGATACCGTTGCGTCCCAGTGCGCTAAAAAGTTTACCGGAAATACCCGGAATCTTACGCATATTTTCACCAATGATGGCCACAATGGATAGATGAGTCTCTACGATAGCTTTTTCAATCTTGCCAGCGTAAATTTCATTGGCAAACTCTTCATTCATTGCAGCCTGGGCTGCCTTGGAGTCACCGGGGCTTACGGCAAAAGTAATAGAGTGCTCAGAAGAGGCCTGGGTGATAATGATGACATTAATCTTACTTTGGGCTAGTGCCCCAAATAGGCGATAAGAAATGCCTGGGATACCAATCATGCCACTGCCTTGGAGGCTTAATAGGGCTACTTCTTTTATAGAAGAGATGCCCTTAACCGAGAGAAATTTTTCATTGGATTTGGTAGAAGTAGTGTAGGGATTACGACTTATCAGAGTTCCTGGAAAATCCCGGTTAAAAGTATTGCGTATGCGCAGCGGGATGTTGGCACTGAGTACCGGCTGTATTGTGGGAGGATAAATGACTTTTGCACCAAAGTGCGACATTTCCATCGCCTCTAGATATGAAATTGCTTCCAGCGAAAAAGCATTTTTAACCTGACGGGGATCGGCGGTCATCACGCCGTCTACGTCGGTCCAGATTTCTATTTCGTCGGCACCCAGAGCAGAGCCAAAAATGGAAGCAGTATAGTCTGAACCACCACGTCCCATCGTGGTGGTTTCGTTCTCTTCGGTAGAGGCTACGAATCCGGTAATGATCTGCAGAGCTTTGTTGTTGTTAAAATACTCACGGATGTTTCTGTTGGTGGCCTGAAAATCCACTTTAGCAGCATTGAAAGCGACATCGGTGCGTACTACCTTTCTGGCATCCAGGAACTGGGTGTCAATCCCCAGTTCTTTCATATACTGACTGATCAGGTAGGCTGATAGTCGCTCGCCAAAGCTGAGTACCAGGTCCAGCGTACGGGGCGATCGCTCTCTGAGCAGAAACGTACCGTGCAACAGGTCATCCAGTTCGTTAAAGAGGGTTTTCAAAAAAGCAAAAACTCTGCTCTGGGCCTGTACATTGATGAGCTCTCTTGCTGTATCAAAGTGATGTTTCTCCAGTTCTTTCAGCACCTCCAGATAGGTTTCATCTCCTGCTGCTGCTTGTTGGCTCAGGGCAATCAGGCGATCAGTAACCCCTCCCATAGCTGATACGACTACAGCACAGCGTACCTGATTACGGTGGTAAGATGCAATGATATCCGCTACTGTCTTGATGTTATCAGCGGAACCAACGGATGTACCTCCAAATTTGAGTACTTTCATAAATGCATGAAATGTTTAATTAGGCCAGTGAAGCGCGCAAGTTATTAAATCCCAATGGATACACATATTGCAAACAGAAGAAATAAGGGCCGAGACGGCCTACAGGGGAGGCTGAAAGGAAAGAATCCACTACTATAGATTTTTTAATCTCACTTAGAGTTTGAAAATCAAATACGAAGCTTCTATATTTGCACCCCAAAATTGAAGAATTATGAAAAGAACTTTTCAACCTTCTCAAAGAAAAAGAAGAAATAAGCACGGTTTCCGTTCTCGCAATGCTTCCGTAAATGGTAAGGCTGTACTGGCACGTAGAAGGGCTAAAGGCAGAAAGAAGCTTTCGGTATCCAGTGAGAGAAAGCATAAGCGCTAAAAAAAAAGCTGATCCGAAGGTTGGCAGCTTTAATTTTTTTGTCAACCTTACTATTACTTTTTCAAGTGATCATTATAATATTCTCTCCGCCATTGTATCCCAGCTTAAGCTGTAAATCAATACGAGGTGCGCAATACGCTACCCAGGCACGAGCGACTCAGCAGCAGTAAGCTGATACAACGACTATTTGAGCGAGGTACATCGTTCAAAGCATATCCTCTGCGTTTCATATACCTGCCTTTACCGGAGACGGAGATGAATCAGGTGCTCTTCAGTGTGCCCCGGCGTAACTTCAAGAAAGCCGTAAATCGTAATCTGTTAAAGCGAAGGATGCGGGAAGCCTACCGCCAACATAAACATCTGATTACTTACAAGTCCGGAGAAGGTGTTCACTTTTTGCTTGGGTATATCTATATTGCTAGAGAGATACAATCGTATCAGCGCATTGAAACTAAAATAATTGAATCGCTGTATCGTTTAAATAAGAGTCAAACCCAAAAGTAAATCCTTTGCTTATGAGTGTTAAGAAAATGGGAAAATATTCCCTGGTGATAGTTGCTGTAGCTCTGATAGGGAGTGTGGCTTTCAGAGGACCTGGTGACAACTATTTTGCTATCGCTAAAAATCTGGATATTTTTGCTACTCTCTTCAAAGAAGTCAATACATACTATGTAGATGAGGTTAACCCTAACACCCTCATCAAAGCAGGCATTGATGCCATGCTAAGATCACTGGATCCCTACACAAATTACATTCCTGAAGACGAGATAGAAGATTACCGCTTCGTTACCACTGGCCAATACGGAGGCATTGGTGCCATTATCGGTAGGCGTAATGGTAAAAATATGGTGCTGATGCCCTATAAAGGATTTCCGGCAGATAAAGGTGGATTGAAAATCGGTGACGAGATTTTGAGTGTGGACGGCGTAAATGTTGAAGATAAAGGAATAGAAGACATTAGTAAACTACTGAAGGGTCAGGCTAATACTGATCTGACTGTGAAGGTCAAACGATTTGGGCAGAAGGATAAAATTGACGTCAATATTAAGCGAGAGCGTATTACCGTTGACAATGTACCCTACTATGGTATGGTAACCGAAGATATTGGCTACATTAAGCTGAGTAATTTTACTACCGGCGCTGGCCGTGAAGTAGAAAATGCTGTCAAGAAACTCAAATCTGAAGGTGCTGAGAAACTGGTATTTGACCTGAGGGGCAACCCCGGCGGACTGTTAAACGAGTCTGTTAATGTTTCCAATGTGTTTATCCCCAAGGGCTCTGATGTAGTGAGCACCAAGGGTAAAGTGAAGGATTGGAACAAGACTTACAAAGCGATCAACAGCCCGGTAGATACTGAAATTCCGGTAGCAGTCCTGACCAGTAGCCGTAGCGCTTCGGCAGCAGAAATTGTATCAGGTGTTATTCAGGACTATGACCGTGGTGTGCTGGTGGGCGAGAGGACTTTTGGCAAAGGACTGGTACAGGCTACTCGTCCACTGACTTACAATTCTCAATTAAAAGTGACCACTGCTAAGTACTACACACCTAGCGGCAGATGCATTCAGGCCATCGACTACGGCCACAGAAACGATGATGGCAGCGTTGGTAAAATTGCTGACTCCCTGAAAACAGCCTTTCAGACGGAGAATGGTCGTGTGGTATATGACGGAGGAGGTATCAATCCCGACATAGAAGTAAAGCAAAGCAAGCTTGTCCCTATTTCAGTAAGCTTGTATGCTAAGAACCTGTTGTTTGACTACGCTACAGAGTATTACTATTCTAATCCTGAAATGAGTAACGCAAAAGAATTTACGCTCAGCGATGATGAGTACGCTGAATTTGTAGCATGGCTTGAAGGCAAAGATTACGACTACACTACGGAGGTAGAGCAGACGATAGATGACCTGATAGAGAGTGCGAAGGATGAAAAGTACTACCAGGATATTGAGGGTCAGATTGCTTCACTTCGCAAAAAGGTACAGCACAACAAAGATCAGGATCTGCAAAAATTCAAAGCAGAGATCAAAGAATTACTAGAAGAAGAAATTGCTTCCCGGTATTACCTGAGAGAAGGTAAGATTGAGGCTTCCTTTGATGATGATGATGTACTGCAGGCTGCCGTTGAAGTGCTTGAAAACAAAGACCAGTACGATGCTATCTTGAAAGGAGATAGCTAGTGAGTTTAGACTATTTGCTCATATTTGTGGCCGGTCTGGGAGGTGGTTTCCTGGCCGGCCTTTTAGGTATAGGAGGGGGGGTTATTTATATTCTCATCTTACCTCTGGTACTACGTGAAGTAGGCATCGCTGAGCAGGAGATTGCCCAATATGTAATTGCCAATTCCATTTTTGGTACTATGGTCGCCTCACTCTTCGCCAGTATTGTCTTGATACGCAATGATGAATTCTACTGGAAAGAAGTGCTGATAGTGGGCTTCAGTGGCGTTGCTATCTCGTATCTACTGTTATTCTTTTTTGTTAATACACCCTACTACTCCGAGCGTACTTTTAACATTGCTGTCATTGTTTTCCTGGTGCTAATTCTTTTGATATCTTTTAACAAGAGTAAGTACCAGGTATTTTTTAAGAAACCGGTCAGCAATCAAAGGGGGTGGTACATATTTACAGGAGGTACTGCTGGTGCCATGGCTGCACTATCCGGACTGGGAGGTGGTACGGTGGTTGTGCCATTGCTCAAAAGTGGGCTGCACATTAACATCAAGCGAGCTAAGTCTGTTTCGCTGGGCGTTATTCTTATTACCTCGGCACTTATGACATTATTCAACACGCTGGATGAGCCGACCTACAGCTTTCAGGGAAGCAGCCTTGGCTATATCGTTTTTCCTGTGGTAATTCCCCTTTCTGTTGGTGTAGTGCTTAGTTCGCCATTAGGCGTAAAAGTGGCTAACAAAATATCTGCCTTCATTATTAGTTATATATTTGCTGGTTTCTTGTTACTGGTGATTGCCCGAAAAATTATCGCACTTATACAGTCATAATCAACGTGCACAAACTACCTCTTTGTATACTTCTGGTGCTGATTACATTCTCGTCTGAGGGACAGTGGTTGTTGGAGTATGAGCAGACGATTCCTGTTGAAAAAGAAGGTAATGATCTCGCCTTGGCCTGGGCTGGAGGGTTACGCTCTGCGCAATATGGAAACTTGGATATTGACCGGGATGGACAGCAGGATCTAATCGTTTTTGACCGTACTTCAGAACAGTTTTCCCCTTTTTTGTCTCACAACGGTACATTCAGCTACGCTCCGGAATATAGCCTGTTATTTCCTGAAAATATCAGTGACTGGGTAGTGTTCGCTGATTTTGACGGTGATGGCCGTCAGGATTTGTTCACCGCATCTGGTAAGAGAAGTATTACGGTTTACAAAAACGTAAGTAATGGACAACTGGCCTGGGAGTTGGTGGCAGACCCCGTCGCTACCCAGGGGTTTTCTGGTTTCCAGGTAGCTATACAGGTAAATGCCACGGATGTGCCAGCCATAAGCGATGTTGATGGTGACGGCGATTTGGACATTATTGTATTTAATGTGAGTGGCCGAGGAAATCTGGAGTACTATCGCAACATGAGCATTGAGCAGAATGGCAACGCTAATATGCTGGAGTTTGTGGCCGAAGTACGTGAGTGGGGTAGCGTCTTGGAGTGCGATTGCAGCCTGTTCGCTTTTGGAGCAACTACCTGTGAAGAAGTTGGAGCGCGGAACGTGTCGCGTCAGGCTAAAGTGCAGCATATTGGGGCTAAAAGTCTACTGCTGATTGATACTGACGGTGATGGCGACAAAGACCTTCTGGCCAGTGACGAAGGCTGTGGGTTGTTATATTTTCTAGAAAATGTAGGTACGTCTGAAAACGCCCGATTTGAAAGCTTTACCACCAATTTTCCCGAAGATTCACCCCCCGGACTATCGCTCACTTTTCCGGCGGCTTACCATGTAGACGTCACGCATGATGGTGTTCGGGATATTGTTATTGCTCCTAACACAACTGCCCAAGTCATTACTACCTCAGATATGTCGGCTTCCAGTTGGTTTTATGAAAATACCGGAACGGAACTGCAACCAGAGTTTGAGTTTCGGCAGCAAGATTTCCTGCAGGAAGCTATGCTGGATGTCGGTGCCAATGCTTCCCCGGCCCTGGCAGACTATGATGCCGATGGCGATCTGGATCTCTTTGTCGGACAGAGAGGTGGAAGTGTAGACAGTGAGACGATTATAGCAGGTATCACGCTATATGAAAATACCGGCACTGCCGCAGAGCCATTTTTTACTTTTGTCACAGCCGATTACCTAGGGATGCGTGGTCTCGAACTGCAGCGCCTCAACATTTATTTTGAAGACCTCAGCGGTGACGGCCTACCTGACCTGCTGCTGAGTGGAGCGGAGAGCTTTTTCTCTTCAAGGGCTACGTTCTTCTATCTACCTAACCAGGCGTCGTCATTCGGAGTACCATGGCAGTTTGATCTGGATAACCGGCAGTCTCTAAGCCTGGATCTTCATCCGGAGGATAGGCTGGCCTTTTTTGATGCAGACCAGGACGATGATCGGGATGTACTGGTAGCTAGGCAGGAGGGTAATCTGGCATTTTACGAAAACCTGGGTAGCAGTACTTCTGCTCCCGATTGGGTACTCGTCAGGGAGCATACCGGCGGTATTAGTAGTAGCATTTTCAGAAGAAATTTATCCGTGCTCCTCCGTGATTTTGACGGAGATAATAAGTTAGATTTGCTGACCACCGATGGTAGTGGTACTATGAGCCTTAGATATGATTTTGTCTCACAGCTCACAGCGTCAGCGGTAACTGCTGATACAGCCACGGTATTCTTCAGAAGCAGAACCAGAAACCTTCAGGTAGGACAACGCACCTGGCTGGCTGCTGCTGAGTTAGATAATACCGCCAAAACCTTCATAATTATAGGAAGCCCACAGGGTGGAATACGACTCTTGAGTTACGATCCTGAAGATGAGATCAATGCTGCCGGCTTGCTGCTTTTCCCTAATCCGGTAGACGAATTCCGGCAACAGATAAATATACAGAGTACTGAAAGCATAGAATATCTGCAACTGATCGGCGCAAACGGAGCTCTGATATGGGAGAGAGAAGTGTCTAGTACATCCCGACAACTGAGTATCAATACCAGTGGTTTGGCTTCAGGTATTTATTTACTCAGGGCCTGGCAGGTGCAGGGCCAGGTAAGCTCTGCTAAGTTCGTAGTACGATGAAAACAGTACTGCACATTCAGGTGGTTGTGGATTTCCATCAGATTCCTTTTGACACGGAAGTTCAGCAGCTGATTCGCACCGAATTTCCTGAAGTAGACTTTTTTGGGCTGGATAGCCATTCCACACCGCAGATTATTGGGTATGCGCAATCGCTGATAGAGCAATCAGAGCAGGTGCTAATCATCGTAGATTGCCAGTCAGATGAAGCTCCCCTCGGAAAACTTATTCGTTTGTTTAATAAGCTCAATAGAGAAAAGCCAAAGCATGTGAGCGTGATATCTTTAGGAAGGCACCCGATGGTTGAGAAAATGGTAAAACCGCTGGTTGGTCAATTCATGCAAGGAAGAAGCATACAGCATATAAAGTCAATAGCATCAGCTTTTCTGAACTAAGGTGAATGGGTCAGCATCCAAGTAGGCAGGAAACTTTCTGCGAAATTCTTCCAAAGCAGGCTTTGATAACCCAATAGTCGTGATGGTATTCTCATCTGCGAGGTCAGCAAGAGTTTCACCCCGATGGTTAAAAATCAGCGACTGCCCATTATAGGCAATGTTCATTCCATCCTCTCCTACCCGATTGAGACCAATGCAATAAGATAAATTCTCCAAGGCTCGAGCTTCCAGCAAGGTGCGCCATACTTGCGAGCGAGCAGCCGGCCAGTTGGCTACGTAGAGTAGTACATCGTAAGATAGGCTACCGTCATTCAGAGTAAGATTACGGCTCCAGACAGGGAAACGGAGATCGTAGCAGATAAGTGGGCAAATTTTCCAACCTTTCCATTCTACTACCAGGCGCTCCTTACCTGGAGCGTAGATTTCATGCTCTTCCGACATGCGGAAGAGATGCTTTTTGTCGTAAGCAGCATATCCACCATCAGGACGCATCCAAAGCAAGCGGTTGTGTAAATCTTTACCGTCGCGAGCAATGAAACTACCAGTAACTATTGCCTGAGTCTGCTTCGCCTGCTGCTTCATCCAGCGAAAGGTTTTACTGTTCATAGGTTCAGCTAATGCTGGAGCAGCATTGGTAAAACCGGTACTGAACATCTCTGGCAGAACGATTAGATCTGTTTCTTCTCCTATCTGCCAGATTTTTTCTTCAATCATGGCCAAGTTGGCATCAATATTATGCCAGTATAAGCTGGTCTGTATCAGTGATATTTTAAGGATTTCCTGGTCAATCATAAATTACGCAGCATTTCAGCGCCTCTTTCCAGGGTTTCATCGTCTTTGCAGAAGCAAAAGCGCAGGTAGTGATTATCTGTTTTGTCTTGGTAAAAGACGCTGATAGGAATACAGGCTACTTTCTTCTCTTTGGTCATTCTTTCTGCAAGTTCCCGATCGTGCATTTCCGAAAAGCCTTCGTATGAGAAAAGCTGAAAATAGGTACCTCTTGACGGTAAAGGCTTGAAAGGAATGCCTGTCGTAAGTTGTAGGAAGAGGTCACGCTTTTGCTGATAGAAATCGGCTAAGAACTGATAACTATCCAGCGATGCCATATATTCTGCCAGAGCATACTGGCTAGGTGTATGGACACTGAACTGAAGAAACTGGTGTACTTTACGAATTTCCCAACTGATCTCGGTAGGTGCTACCATGTAGCCTATCTTCCAGCCGGTAGAGTGAAAAGTTTTTCCGAATGAAAATACCGCTATGCTGCGTGTAGAGAGCTCAGGATGAGTGAGTACGCTATGGTGCTTATTTCCGTCAAAGACAATGTGTTCGTAAACCTCATCACTGAGCACGCAAATGCGTGTATCACGAACGATCTCAGCTAGGCGATCAAGATCTTTTTTAGACCAGATAGTACCCGTCGGGTTGTGTGGCGTATTGATAATAATCAGCCGCGTCCGCTCACTGATGCTTGCCCGCAAGTTATCCCAGAAAACTGAAAAGTCCTGAGGGTTAAGCGGTACCGTGACAGGAATTCCGCCATTCAGTTCAATGCTGGGAATGTAACTGTCGTAAGCAGGTTCGAAAACTATAGCCTCATCCCCGGGTTGTACCAGCGCACTGATGCCAGAGTGAAGAGCTTCGGTAGCTCCAGATGTGACCGTGATATCTGTTTCAGGGTTTGCATCCAAGCCGTACAGACGGGATACTTTTGCGGCGATTTGTTCGCGCAGTATCATCAGCCCTTCCATAGGTGCGTACTGGTTGTGCCCACCCCGCATGTGCTTAGTAACTAGTTCTAGCAGTTCCTCAGGAGCATTAAAATCAGGGAAACCCTGGGAGAGGTTGATGGCTCCTTCTTCGGCGGCCATCCTCGACATCACTGTGAATATAGTAGTACCTACTTCAGGGAGCTTGGATTGGATGTTCAGGTAGTCTGCAGTTTGTATCACACTTCTATTTTTTAGCCAGTTTGGCAGGAACCTTCACTTTGTAGTTAGCATCAATTTTTTTACCCTGGCTGATGCTGCTAAGCTTACCTTTGATAAGTCTCTTTTTAAGTCCGGAAACATGATCTGTGAAGAGGACCCCTTCAATGTGATCATATTCGTGCAAAACGATGCGGGCAGGCATGTCATCGAGTGTCTCGGTATGCTCTCGCCAGTTTTCGTCAAAATAACGAATGGTAACTTCGAGTGGCCGGGTGACATCAGCGCGGACACCGGGGATACTAAGGCAGCCTTCTTCAAAGGCCCATTCTTCCCCCTCCATCTCCACTATTTCAGGATTGATAAACACACGCTTAAATCCTTCAGTTTGTTCACCTTCTTTCTCTTCCAGTGGTCCACTGTCTACAACAAAAATGCGTAGATTTTTACCGATTTGCGGCGCAGCAAGACCGACTCCGCTAGCCTGGTACATGGTTTCAAACATATCTTCACTTAACTGTTTTACGTCCATGCTTCCCGGTTCAATGTTTTCACCGGCTTTCTTCAGAACAGGATCACCATATAGAACAATAGGATAGATCATATATTAGGTATTCTTCTTTTCTAAGTAGGATTGCAAAATAATAGTAGCACTTACTTTGTCAATATTACCCTTTTCACGACGAAATTTTCTGGAAGTTCCGCCTTGGATCATGGCGCTTAGTGCCTCTTTGGAAGTGAAGCGTTCATCCTGAAGGTGTATAGTTTTTTTTGGAAATCTTTTTCTTAACCTTTTAACAAAGCCCTTAACATGGTTAGTTGCATCTGTGTCAGAATTGTCCAGGTTACGGGGCATACCTACGACAAAGGACTCTGTATCTTGCTGGTCGCAATACATGACCAGATAATCTAGGATGAGGTAGGCACGCACGGTCTCGAGAGGTGTTGCGATTATTTGTAGTGGATCAGTCACGGCTAGCCCTACCCTCTTTGTACCATAGTCAATGCCAATGACTCTACCCATATTTAATTAAAGCGAGACCTATCTTTGAAAAACTTACGCACTTGTTTCTCTAACATCAGTGCTTTAGGAAAAAGTATTTCGTTTTCTACGCTTGCATGAGTCATAAGCTCTTTCTCAAAATGTTGCAATTCAGCATATACGACCCTCAGGTGAAGGCTATCAATACCCTGGGTTGAGTAATCATTGGTAATCTGGCGAATCCCCTTCATTTCATCGTCATCTACATCATGGCTTACAGCAAAGCCTTGTATAGAATATTTCTCGAGATCAAAATAAATGCGGTTAGTGAAGTGGGGTTCCCTGAGCACTCCGTGAAGGGACATCACATAGGAGAACAACTCATCTTCTTCCTGGTAGATATGATATATGAGATCTTCCACAAACAGAGGAAAAATAAACTGCAGATCTTCTACGATGTTAGTGTACTCATGAGCAGGTAGATTTTTGATAAGTTTGCTCAGATAAGGCAGTCGTTCTTTTACAAATAGAAAGTGCGTATGTTTGAGATATTCTATAATAACTTCTATAGGTAAGGTAGAGAGAACTGGATGCTCTTCATCATCACTATGATCGGCAGACTCAAGGCTGTTGACTACCTGGTTAACATCAAGGTTCTTCTCTTGGCATACCTGTTCTAGGGTTTTTTCATCATAGTCGTAGAACTTGATGCCAAAGTAGTACAGGACTGATGCATAAGCATGGTTTTCATCAACAATCTCAGAAATCATCTTGTTAGTCTTGATATTCATCATAAGCGTATTGAAACCGATACCCCATGCGCTCTGCTGTGGAAAAATTGTGAATAAAGAGTCAGTTAAAACTAAAGCTTTGTATTTTTATATACAACAAAAAAAACGAATGAGGTGTATTTATGTTTTATTTACTATATATTTCATAGTTTAAGGAATTTAGCTTTTATTAATCAGCACACTTTGTGCACGATTAAGGCGCTTTATTTGCAGTAATTTCATCATACTAAAATCTCGTTTACAGTGAGTAGAAATAAAAATTCGGACTTTCAAATCAGGCTTCCTATTTTCATTACACTAGCAGTGGCCGCAGGTATCTTGATTGGAGCTACGATGGCTGGTGGAGACAATCCCACCAATAATTTGATCAGTAGCTATCTTAAATTTAAAGACGTACTTACCTACGTTCAGCGTGACTATGTAGATAAAGTAGATACCGACGAACTGGTAGAGATTGCGATTACCAAAATGTTGGAAGAACTTGATCCACATTCTGTATACATACCTTCTGAAGAATTACAAATGGCCAAAGCAGACCTTGAGGGTGAATTTGAAGGTATTGGTATAGAATTCAACATTTTCAAAGATACTATTTATGTTGTTTCACCTTTGGGTGGAGGCCCCTCTGAGGCGGTAGGCCTCATGAGTGGAGATAAAATAGTTAAGGTTGATGGTGAGAATGTGGCAGGTATTGGTATTGATAATATGGATGTTATGGAATTGTTGCGTGGTCCTGAAGGTAGTACTGTAGAAGTGAGTGTCAAGCGTAGAAGTGCTGATAAGCTACTTAACTTTACCATCACACGTGATAAAATTCCCCAAGAATCGGTTGAAGCCAGCTACATGATAGACAATGAAATTGGCTATATCAAAATCAGTAGATTTGCAGCTACTACCTACGACGAATTCAAAGAGTCACTCTCTGAATTAAAGTCAGAAGGAATGACGAAACTGGTACTCGACCTAAGAGGAAACCCCGGAGGATACTTGGATCGTGCAGTAAACATTGCTGATGAGATGCTTTCAGACAACAAGCTAATTGTATATACAGAAGGAAAGCAACCAAGGTATAATACCGAAGCCCGAGCTTATAAAGATGGGCTTTTTGAAGAGAATCCTATAATTGTGCTGATAGACGAAGGCAGTGCCTCAGCCTCTGAGATTGTTGCAGGAGCCTTGCAGGATAACGACCGGGGACTGATTGTGGGCAGAAGATCCTTTGGTAAAGGACTGGTGCAAATGCCGGTCCCACTGGATGACGGCTCAGAACTTAGATTAACGATTTCACGCTACTATACCCCTAGTGGAAGGTCTATTCAAAAACCCTACGAGAGCGGAAATGAAAAATATAGCCAAGATCTTTACAACCGTTTTCAGCATGGGGAGATGTTTACTAAAGACAGCATCCACTTTGAAGACTCGCTGAAATATGAAACAACTAAGGGTAGAACGGTATATGGCGGCGGCGGTATCATGCCTGACTATTTTATTCCGCTGGATACTTCAAGAAATGTAGGCGACTTCTTTAGTGAACTCATTACGACGAATGTATTTAGAGAGTACACGTTATTGTATTATGAGACCAATAAGAAAGAACTTGAGAAGATGTCTTTTGAAAAGTATTATAAAGATTTCCAGGTAGATGAGGATATGCTTGGAAAACTGGTGCAGATGGCTAAGGATGCCGATATAGAATACGATGAGACAGAATTTGAAGAGAGTAAGCCTATCCTGAAAAGTCGTATAAAAGCATGGGTAGGAAGAAGTGTTTGGGGTAATGATGCTTTTTATCAGATTATTTACCAAGACAATGAAATCTTTCAACGCGCTCTCGATCTTTTTGATGAAGCGGAAGAATTAGCCAGCCGTTAAAATACGAACTGATAATGCAAAGAGAGCGACAGAAAATATTTTCTGTCGCTCTCTTTGCATTATCAAATTATACTCTATACATTTGCAATCCCTTAAAAGGGAAGGGAGTCAGAACTTAAAAGGAGTCAGGCACACAACATAGGATCAGATAATATTTAAGACTCAAGTGAGACAGTTTTATTGCTTTACATTGAGCATCTTGATATGAATTGCTATACAATTCGGTATGAGTATGAGTATCTGATATTGAAAATATTTCTCACTATAATCCCCATAATTTATTCAAGTTTTTTCTTGCGGAGATGGGCAGGATTTCTCACCTTTGTCATCCTTTACGGAACGA
>CAZZGE010000028.1:0-33657 GCA_964653665.1 uncultured Porifericola sp.
TTAAGCCCCTTTTGCACCAGATCCTCATAGTGGCTCCGATACCGGCTTAGCGTGGCTTGTAACAGGCACAGTTTGCCTTTGGCAACGGCACTTTCTTTAACAGCTTTCATTTTCAGGAGCAGGTCGGCGAGCTCACCCGCCCAAGCCTGCTTGTAACGTTCCTCGACAAAGGTTAGCTCTCTGAGCAGGTGTGCATTGCACAAAGCATGTTCACGGCCATAGTGGTAATAACTCTTCCAGAAGTCATGAACGGCAATGCCTTTGAACTTGGGCAAGATGCCAATATCGTCCATGGCTGCCCGGCCCCGCTTTGCATGAGGCTCATAATAAGCATGCTGGCTGGTGGAACAGCTATGCAGCCACAGCCGCTGGGCCTTGATCCGGATACCGGTTTCATCGAAGCCAGCTACAGCGGATGCTGTCAGCACTGCCTTGAGGCGCTCCTCGAAAGTGCTCAGTTGCTCAAAGGCATATTGGCCGATATTGTATAAAGTACCCGTACTGAGCGAATGCCCGAAAACATCCTGGACAAACTCTTTGCTTCGCCCGTAAGGCAGCAGCTGGTAATCTTGCATATACAACAACAGGCTCTTGATGTTTGATCCATACTGCACATAATGGCTAACGCCTATCGGAAAACCAGCCCCCAGCGACGGCTGCCGATTAATATGGCCGCAGGAACAGCGCTTGATTTCCGTCTGGTGTTCGGTGATGATCAACGCTAAGGGAGGTAGATCATATACCTGGCAGCATTCCAGGGCATCGGCTTTTTGCTCGCGAAGACTTTTCTGGCAACAGGCACAAACCTCTACCTTATGAAGTACTTCTTCATCTGGGCGGTCCACCATTTTCAGGGTATTCCCTTCATGCCCCTTTTGCCCCCCGGCCTTGCGCCCTGTTTGCTTGCGAAGGCTTTTAGGGGACGGCTTGACAAATTCATCTGTGGACGGAGGCTTGCTGCTGTTCTTTGAGAGCTGATCTTCTAGTGCCGCGATCCGGGATTGAAGCGCTTGAACCTGTGATTCATAAAACACTACAACAGCCTGTATCACCAGCTGGCTATCCGATGGTAAATTCTTTATCGCTTGTTGTAGTTGCTCTGGTAGCATCCCAGAAAACAATAATTTTTTCCTGAATTATCAGCCTTACTGTATAGTTACGCTGAATATACTGATAATCCACTATTTACTTTTTACGTACCTACCTTATTTAAATTTATATTCTATTTTTTTTGAACAAAAACGTACGTTTTAAGATTTAATCACTTTAATTATCCAAATAATTAGCTTCTACGAGGGCTAGCGTGCTGGTGAATTAACCTTTCACCTGTTATTTAGTCTATAACAGAAGTTTCCTAGCCAAAAAATGGGTTTCATGCCCAGTTAGGCAACTATTTTCTAAAATTTAATTGCATGAAGAGATATTTTAACCTTTTCGATTTTTCTCAAAAAGTAGATTACAAAACAGAGGTCCTGTCAGGAATAACGGTAGCCATAGCACTGGTTCCCGAAGCTGTTGCATTTTCGCTAATTGCCGGATTATCACCCCTCACCGGATTATACGCAGCTTTTGTAATGGGACTGGTTACGGCGATCCTGGGAGGCCGCCCGGGTATGATTTCCGGGGCAACCGGGGCAATAGTCGTGGTAATCGTGTCCCTGGCAAAAGATTACGGTGTGGAATATGTGTTTGCAGCCGTAGTGCTGGCCGGTATAATACAGGTGATAGTTGGGGCCATGAAACTGGGGAAGTTTATGCGCCTGGTGTCTCACCCCGTTATTTTTGGATTCGTAAACGGGCTGGCCATTATCATCTTTCTTTCGCAGATGGCCCAGTTTCAAACCGCCAGCGGAGATTGGCTAACCGGCATGCCGCTTTACACCATGCTTGGACTGGCGTTGCTCACTATGCTAATCATCTGGGGTCTTCCCAAAATCACTAATGTCCTCCCCGCTTCACTGTTTGCCATAATGACTGTATTTGGCATTGTAACTGTGCTTGGCATCGATACCAAAACCGTAGGCGACATTGCTTCCGTTAAGGGTGGATTCCCGCCGTTTCATATACCAAACGTTCCGGTAAACCTGGAAACCCTCACAATCATCCTTCCTTACGCCAGCATCATTGCCGGAGTGGGGTTAATTGAAAGCCTGCTGACGCTAAGTATTGTTGATCAGATTACCGAAACCCGCGGGCGCAGTAACAGGGAAGCCATGGCCCAGGGAGCAGCCAATATTTTATCGGGTTTATTCTCGGGAATGGGAGGCTGTGCCATGACCGGTCAAAGCCTGATTAATATTTCTTCTGGCGCCCGCGCCCGCTTGTCGGGTATCGTGGCCTCGGTAATGTTGCTTGTGTTTATCATGTTTGGCAGTTCTTTAATCGAGCAACTACCTATGGCAGCATTAGCCGGACTAATGATTATGGTAGCCATTGGTACCTTTGAATGGGCAAGTCTTAAAATGATCAATAGCATGCCAAAGCCCGATATCCTGGTTATGGTGCTGGTAACGGTAGTAACGGTATTTTTACATAACCTGGCCCTCGCTGTACTGGCCGGGGTAGTTATTGCTGCCCTGGTGTTTGCCTGGGAAAGCGCCCGACGCATCCGGGCCCGTAAGCGGATCGACGAGAACGGGGTGAAGCATTATGAAATTTACGGACCGCTCTTCTTTGCTTCTACGAGTGATTTTAATGAAAAATTCGATGTACTGAATGATCCGGATGAAATTATTATCGATTTCACGGAAAGTCGGGTGGTTGATATGTCGGCCATGGAAGCGTTAAACCAGCTTACCGAACGGTATGCGAAAATAGGGAAAAAGGTGCGCCTGCAAAACCTGAGCACAAACTCGATCGAGTTGCTGAAAAGGGCCGAAAAGGTTATAGCAATTAATATGGTGGAAGGCAGTGAAAATGGACTGCCGGAAAAAGTGCCAGCAGAAGAAACGGTATAAAATGTCTTCTACGCCCGGATACGTGCATTAGGTCCTGTTGACCAGCAGTTTTATCTGAAAATGCTGTGCCTACTTGGCGCCATGTGTTTCACTTTCTGCGCTACTAGGGCCTTACCGCTCAACGAACTGATATCGTCGGGGGCGCTGTGGAGCAGTTTGGAAAGGTTGGTCACGTAGCCGACGGTGACGATCACCACGCTACTATCTTCTTCGGCTGCCAGGATTTGACGGTACAGCTGGGTAGCATTTTGGGTAGTCTCGCCCAGGCCCTCGTCCTGCGGGTAGGTTTCGGCCAGCATACGGGCGTACTTGGAGTTGCGGTACACACCCAGTGTCTTGACTGACCCGATGGGAATATTCGGCCTGCCGCAGTAGGTATTCACTACGTCTACCGTAGGCGCTGACCAGGGATTGAGACTGGAAACCATCGTGGCCAGTATTTCAGCATCCCCGGCGTCGGCTAGGCCGTGCAGCATGGCCAGGGCGCCGACACCATCCACGTCGGATTCCATGTCGGTATCAAAAATGATTTTGGTGGGCTGGGCCCACAGGGAAAAAGTAAGTAAACTGCCAAGCAGTAGTAAAAAGGTTGTTTTCATCATAGTATAAATTAATATCCGGCTGCCTGCCCGTCCTTGCGGGATTCGGAGGCACATAGTACACACCCTCTTTGAGCATGATGGTCTGGTAACCGCCAAATATGCCTCTCGCCATGCGCAGATTGTGTCCTTTTATCATAAGTTCATTTAGTACTCTCGAGTCAAAGCCCGATTCCAAGAAAGTATCACCAACGCCATCCAAATGACCGATAATATTGGTGCTACCCCGATGGTAAATGCGAGGTGCGTCACCGGATTCCTGGACATTCATACCAAAATCAATCACATTCATGATGATCTGTACGTGCCCCTGGGTCTGCATGTCGCCGCCCATCACGCCAAAACTCATAAAGGGCCTACCCTCCCGGGTAACGAAGGCCGGGATGATTGTATGGAAAGGTCGCTTCCCGGGTGCATACGTGTTGATATGGCCTTCTTCCAGGGTAAAGCCCGCTCCCCAGTTTTGCAGTGGAAACCTCAGGGCTTCCACTACTTCAAAGGAGCCAAAGAGGGCCGCATTACTCTGGATAAATGAGATCATATTACCCTCTTTATCGGCAGCGATCAGGTAGACAGTATGGTCACTGCTCATGAGCCCGGGGTCATATGTACCGGCTTTATCGGAGTCAATTTGCTGCCTGCGTTGGGTGGCATAGTCTTCAGAGAGCAGGCTTTCAATGGGGATATCCCCAAAGTCAGGGTCCCCATAGTAGCGCACCATATCTTCGTAAGCCAGCTTTTTAGCTTCCAGGAAGTGATATATGTGCTCGGTACTGCCGTAGCCAAAGCTGCTTATATCGAGGCCTTCCAGCATGGTCAGAATTTGTAACGCACCCATCCCCTGTCCACTGGGTGGAAGTTCCCACACATCGTAGCCCCGGTAGTTGACCGATACCGGCTCTACCCACTCTGACTGATGATCAGCCAGGTCTTTACGGCTCATGAGCCCGTTTCGCTCCTTCATGTGGGTTTCTATTTTACGAGCAATTGCCCCCTTGTAAAAAGCATCACGGCCTTTGTTACCAATCAGTTCCAGCGTATTGGCCAGGTCAGGATTACGAAAAATATCGCCCTTGCGGGAGAAGTGGCCATCGGTAAAGTACACCGCCTTGAAGTTTTTATTATCACTCGCCACTACGCCTTCTTCTACAATCATCATATTGTCGGCGGTCTCCTGCGTAGTGGGGATACCTTCCCGGGCGTAGTTGATCGTCGGCTGCAGCAACTCCGACACCGGCATTTTTCCGAAACGCTCGTTCAGGACAAACCAGGCATCCACACAGCCTGGTGTGGTCACCGAAAGGATGCCGGTATTATAGGGAATTCCTTTCTCCTGCTGCGCCTGTATATATTCCAGCGTCATGTCCTGAGCCACCTTTTTTGAGTACCTCGAGGCTAATTTGCGCAGCCATCAGGTGATTGGTGGCCACCATACCATTACGAGCCAGTACTTCGGACCGAGTGGCGAAGGTTTCTCCGGAAAGGCGATCCTGGGCGTGGGTGGTAGGATACAATGAATGTAAACAGTAGCGATATCAGAAAAGAAGAGGGCCTCATTAAGTTAGGTTTTGGTATCAGGAATACGTAAAAAACAAGATTGTGAAAAAATAAAATAAGTTCATTGCCACTATTATGTCTAAATCGTAGCCATAGCTATCAATAGTCAGGATCCAGGCCCAGTTTCTCTTTGAGCAGGCCTACCTGCGGGTTCTTCTCAATCAGGTAATTGAGTTTTTCAGAAGCTGTATAGAGCTTGCGCTGCCTCTCCTCCTTGACCAAATCAGCCTTTACGTTGATATGCGTGTTATGCAGCTCACGGCGGAGGTACTGTATCAGCTCTGCCCGGATTTCGTTGAGTTTGTCCATCTGCAGGCTGTTGGTCATCACCAGGGGTACGGTGACGCCATCGTCTAGCACATTGACTTCCTGGTTGAGCACCATGTAGGCCGAGTCCTGCCCGGCCAGCTTTTTCTGCTCGGCAAATTTGCTCCACTCCTGGCGGAGCCTGCTCAGGTCTACCGGACGTACGGGAGTGATGCTTTCCGCAGATGTGGGCTCTGCTACGGTAGTATGTTCCTCGGCAGGCTCTTCCGACTGTCGGGATGCCTGCTTCCTGATCTGCTCAGGCTTAGGAATCTTAACCGTTTTGGGCAGCTGCTGTAGCTGGGCAGGCGTGACAATTGGTTTTGATGCACTGGCTTCCGGCTGGCCGTTCAGAACGTCTTTACTTTTTTTTTTCTCCTCACCACCAGACGGCTGTTCGCGGGCGATGCGGGCCATCTGCACAGCGGAGTTGATGTAGGCCATCTTCATAAGCGTGAGCTCTACATGCAGTCGCTGGTTTTTGCTGCTCTTATAGTTGAGATCACACTGCCCGGCCAGGTTGAGGGCGGTGAGCAGGAATGATGCCGGTACCTGGGCTGCCTGCTCCAGGTAGCGCTCCTGTACGCTTTCCGACACTTCCAGTAGCTCCACAGTTGCTTTGTCCTTGCAGACCATCAGGTTGCGCAGGTGCTCGGCCAGGCCCACGATGAAGTTATGCCCATCAAAGCCTTTCTTGAGAATTTCATCAAAGAGTAGCATCACCTGCGGCATCTGCTGTTCCAGCAGGTAGTCAGTCACCCTGAAGTAATAGTCATAGTCCAGGATGTGCAGGTTCTGGATTGTCGTCTGGTAGCTCACTCGGCGATCGGAGGAGAAAGTAACGATCAGGTCAAAGATAGAAAGTGCATCCCGCAGGGCACCGTCAGCTTTCTGGGCGATGAGGTTCAGCGCCTCCTCTTCAACGCCAATATTTTCTTTTTCGGCGATCTTCTTCAGGTGATCGGTAATGTGGCCGACCTGTATGCGGTTGAAATCAAAGATCTGGCAACGCGACAGGATGGTCGGGATCACCTTATGCTTTTCTGTGGTAGCCAGGATGAAGATAGCGTAAGAGGGAGGCTCTTCCAAGGTTTTCAGGAAAGCGTTAAAAGCCTGGTTGGAGAGCATGTGTACCTCGTCAATGATGTATACCTTGTAGCTGCCTTGCTGGGGCGGATACCGCACCTGGTCAATCAGGTTGCGGATATCATCTACCGAGTTGTTGGAGGCAGCATCCAGCTCATAGATGTTCATGGCGTTGGCCTGTTCCTGGCTTTCGTAGCCATTGATCTTGCGGGCCAGGATACGCGCACAGGTCGTCTTACCTACCCCGCGCGGACCGCAAAACAACAGAGCCTGGGCCAGCTGATTGTTGTCAATCGCATTCTGTAGCGTGGTTGTGATATGTTGCTGCCCCACCACTTCCTCAAAACCCGTAGGGCGGTACTTCCGTGCTGATACTACGAAGTTCTCCATTGTGGCAATTTACAGAATCCTTGTCTTTATTCGTAGTCTCAAGGGACAAAAGCAATGCGGAAAGTTAAGACTCACCGGGTGTCTGAGGAACCGGTAGCATGGAGGCGAAGTACCCTCAATGCCTTTTTCCGTAAACAGCTATGGTGTTCTAACGAGGAAATTAAAACTGGGAAAGCACAATATATTTGCCGCCAGCAAAACTTGTAATACGAAGACCATTAACAATTACCTAATATGTTAAAAAAGGTAGGATTGATCGTACTGAGCAGCCTGGGCTTCCTGGTTTTCGCAGGGGTTGTTTTTCTCAACACCAGTCCGGTGTTTGGGGGAAAAACGGGTGAAGTACAACGTATCCGCTACGCCAAGACAGGGTAGTACCTGGAGGGTAAGTTTGTGAACCAGGTGCCGACTGCTATGGATCTGGGCATCACTGAATACCTAAAGCTCTTGCTAGAATTCCTGCGGGGCACCCCGGACGCTTGGCCTTCCGCACCGCTACCGGTAGAGAATATTGATGCTGCTGGTCTGGCGGTGTATGCGGGGGACACGCCCCGCTTGCGTTGGCTGGGCCACTCCGCCGTATTGCTGGAAGCAGCTGGGAAAGTCATCTTGCTGGACCCCATGCTCGGCCCTTCGCCAGCACCGCATCCCTGGCTGGGAGGCAAACGTTTTGATGACCTGCCGATTGAGGCAGAGGAACTTCCCTACATTGATGCCGTGCTGATTTCTCATGACCACTACGATCACCTGGACTATGGCTCCATCCTAGAACTGAAGGATAAGACCGACCATTTTTATGTGCCACTGGGTGTGGGAGCCCACCTGGAAGCCTGGGGCGTACAGCGAGAGCAAATTCACGAAATGGCCTGGGGAGAAGAGGTACAGCAGGATGCGTTTACTTTCGTCAGCACACCAGCTCGCCATTTTTCCGGCAGGGGGCTGCTGGATCGTAACAAGACACTCTAGTGTTCCTGGGTCATCAACACCCCGAACCATAAACTGTATTTCAGTGGAGATAGTGGCTACGGTCCTCACTTTAGCGAAATAGGTGACCAGTACGGACCGTTTGACTTTGCGATGATTGAATGTGGCCAGTATGATCTGCGCTGGGAAGCAATCCATATGCTGCCTGAGCAAAGTGTGCAGGCGGCGCTTGACCTCAATACCCGGCTGATGATGCCTATCCACTGGGGGGCTTTTACCCTGTCGCTTCATAGCTGGACGGATCCGGTAGAGCGCGCTACACGAGAAGCGTTGCAGCAGCAGGTGGTTATCACTACGCCCCGGATTGAGCAGCCAGTGTACGTAACGCAAGAAAATTTTCCCAAAAGCCGCTGGTGGCAGTAAGTGAGAGATGCAAACCAATAAAACAATAATCATCGGATGAAAGACGCTCGCCCGGACATTATCGCCTATCGCATTGTACAAGCCTGGAACCAGCAGGATGCTGCCGGTATTGCTGACTTGTTTGACGAAGATGCCGAGTTTGTCAACGTGACTAGCTTGTGGTGGCATAATCGCCAGGCAATAGAAAAAGCCCATGCCTATGGCCTGAAAACCATCTTTCAGCATTCCCGGCTGGAACTCATCCGGAGGAAGACCAAATATCTGTCAGACGACATTGCAGTGGTACACGCCAAGATGAAGCTAAGCGGACAGACTCCGACGGCCGGTGTAAGCCAACCCGGGCTTCGCCGGACCCTGTTCTCCTTTGTAGTACATTGCAAGCAGGAGCAGTGGCATTGTGCTGCAGCGCGAAACACCGATATTGTGCCCAACATGGAAGCCCACGTGCGTGATGAGAACAAACAGTTAAGAGCAGCCAATTACCGGTAACCCCCTGCCTCAGATATGTAAAGCAAGCAGTAGCTTTTACAGGTAAATCTTATGACTTTTTGGTGACCTGAACATGCGCTGTCCAAAAACACTTATCTTGTAGTTAGTAGTAGTTTTATATTCACTAAATAATCATCAGCTACTGCGGATATCATCCGGACCGGCTGCATCTTGTCTTGTCATCCGTTAACCTGAACTATCACCTATGGAGGATTATCAGCTCAAATATCTGCAACAACTTGCCAGAAACTTTCCCAACCGTATAGAAGCATCCAAAGAAATCGTTCTGCTCAGTTCAGTGCTCAACCTGACCAAGGGAGCGGAGATTTTTATAAGTGATGTGCACGGTGAACACGAAGCTTTTCAGCATTTGATGCGCAACGGCTCGGGCGTGATCAAACAAAAGATCAAAGAGCTATATGTACAGCAGCTCTCCGAGGTAGAAATCAATCAGTTGGCTTCTATCATTTACTACCCAGTGCGTAAACTAGATCTCATAAAGCAGGCACATACTTCACTGGTTCCGTTTTATAAAAAGACCCTGCGGCAACTGATACAAATCACCCGGGGATTTGCCTCCATCTATTCTACCCGTAAGCTGCGCCATCTGATACCGGCCGACTTCAGCGGTATCATCCTCGAGCTGGTTGCGGAGCGTGAGGTAGGAGAGAAGAATAACTACTATAATCAGCTCCTTTCCAGTATTATTGAACTGGACCAGGCTGACAAGCTTATTGAGGAGTTTTCCCGTTTCATCCAGATACTATCGATCCACAAGGTACACATCATCGGCGATGTATACGATCGGGGGCCGGGTGCGGAGATCATTATGGACGAGCTGATGCGCCTGCAGGCCCTGGATTTTCAGTGGGGTAACCATGACATCGTGTGGATGGGGGCCGCCTGCGGATCAGAAGCCTGCATGGCCAATGTACTGCGGCTCTCGCTGCGCTACGGTAATACTGACACCTTGGAAAAAGGCTACGGCATCCACCTGATGCCTTTAGCCTCTTTTGCCATTGAGCATTACAAATCAGACAAAAGTATCGTGTTTGATCCCAAGGTATCGCCCGACGATATGTTCAACGAGTCCGAGCAGTGGCTGAACCGCCTGATGCACAAAGCTATCTCCATCATCCAGTTTAAGCTGGAAGGGCAACTGATTAAAAGACGCCCTGAATTTGGTATGGACGATCGCTTACTGCTGGACAGGGTGGATTATGAAAAGGGTACGATTCAACTGGAGAATCAGGTGTATACGTTGCAGGATACTTTTCTGCCGACCATTGATCCGGCTCAGCCCTATGCCCTGAGTCAGGAAGAAGAAGAACTGGTAAAGCGGCTTAACACCTCTTTTCTAAAGAGCAAACGCCTGCAGCAGCATGCGAAACTCCTGTTTGAGCAGGGTAGCATGTACACAGCGACTAACAATAACCTGCTCTACCATGGTTGCATCCCCATGACAGAACAAGGAGATTTTCAGGAAGTAGATTTAGGTAAAGGAAAGCTGCAGGGCAAAGCGCTGATGGATTTCTTTGACCAGGAGATGACCGTGGCTCGCTCGGGCATAGAAAATTCTGAAGAAAAGCACTACGCCGTTGACCTTACCTGGTATCTGTGGGCGGGGCCGCTGTCGCCCCTCTTCGGCAAGCACAAGATGGCTACCTTTGAGCGCTACTTTCTGAACGAACCTGAAACGCACGAGGAGATTAAAGATCATTATTATACCTATCGCGATGACCCGGATAGCTGCGACATGATTCTGGGTGAGTTTGGCCTGGAGAATGACGATGCAGTGATTCTGAACGGACACGTGCCGGTATCAGTACGAAAGGGAGAAAGCCCAGTGAAGGCGGATGGGCGGCTCATTGTCATTGACGGAGGCTTTGCCAAAGCTTACCAAAAGCAGACAGGTATTGCCGGCTACACACTCATGCACAATGCTTACGGCCGACAGCTAATTGCCCATGAGCCTTTTGAATCGCAGAAAAAAGCCATTGAAGAGGAACTAGACATTGCCTACAGCGAGACCATCCTGAACCAATCGGCCCGTAAGCACAAAGTGAAGGATACCGAAGATGGCGCCCATGTCCGCGACATGATCCAGGATTTGCATCAGCTCCTCAATGCCTATGCCAGTGGACTCATCAAAGAAAAGAGCTGATCAAAGTGTTTCCCGTTGGTTGGAGAGGCAGAAGGCAGGACAACGATATGATGTTCACTCTTTCATTCCTTGAGAAGGAGCTCCTGGCAGGAGCAATATACAGGAGCTCAGAGAAGCAGGTGCTCATAATTTTCCTGAAATTATAGGGGGAGCTAAGACCTGGAGCAGGGCCAAGCTTTTGGTACCAATCTCAAAATAAAAGACCCGAAGCAGGAATAAGAATATGATATTGGCTAATATTGTTTCATTGCCTGATAAGGCAAAATTTTCACAATAATTTTTTTTATATGAAGTTCGGAACGAAAACGATACACGCAGGCGTAGAACCTGATCCAAGTACAGGGGCCATCATGACGCCTATCTACCAGACCTCTACTTACGTGCAGGAATCGCCCGGTAAGCACAAAGGTTTTGAATATGCCCGTACCCAGAATCCTACCCGGCTGGCGCTTGAGAATAATCTGGCTTCGCTGGAAAACGGGAAGCACGCGCGCTGCTTTGCTTCCGGTCTGGCAGCAGTAGATGCAGTGATCAAGCTGCTTAGGCCCGGTGACGAGGTGATCAGTACCAATGACCTCTACGGCGGTACTTACCGTATTTTTACTAAAGTATTCGCTAATTATGGCATCAAGTTTCATTTTGTGCACATGAACGACCTGGAGCAGGTAAAGGCCAAAATGAACAGCAACACCAAGATGCTGTGGCTGGAGACGCCTACCAACCCGATGATGAATGTCATTGATATCAAGGCGCTATCGGCACTGGCCAAAGATCACGGTGCCATGGTAGTTGCTGACAATACTTTCGCTACGCCCTACCTGCAGCACCCACTGAGCCTCGGGGCTGACATTGTAGTGCACTCCATCACCAAATACTTAGGTGGTCACTCCGACACGGTAATGGGCTGTACAGTGGTGAAGGATGCCGAATTGAATGAGAAACTGGGCTTTCTGCAGAATAGCTGTGGAGCGGTGCCCGGCCCGCAGGACTGTTTCCTGGTACTGCGGGGTATCAAAACGCTGCACGTACGCATGGACCGCCACTGTGAGAACGGCCGCATCATCGCAGAATTTCTGGATGCTCACGAAAAAGTAGATCGTGTGTACTGGCCGGGTTTACCGTCCCTGCCGGGCCATGAAATCGCCCAGAAGCAGATGCGTGACTTTGGCGGTATGATCTCCTTCGTACTGAAGGGAGACCGTATGGAAGACGCCTTCCGTACCCTGGAAAAGCTGAAGCTGTTTGCCCTGGCTGAGTCGCTGGGCGGGGTAGAGTCGCTGGCCGGGCACCCGGCAAGTATGACGCACGCCAGTATTCCTGCCGAAGAAAGAGCCAAGACCGGCCTGAGTGACTCGCTGATACGGCTGAGCGTGGGCATTGAAGATGCCGAGGACCTGGTGGCCGATCTGGAACAGGCTATTGAGTAACTAAGAACGCTGTTCTTGTCAGTATTCATAGCCGGTGTCTTACTTTTTGGTCCTTTTGAGGGTGATTACTCATCCAGCCAGCTATGTCTGGTAAATTGAGCTTTGGTTGGATGAATTAAAAATTCCATATTTGCGACCAGTATTGCTATAACTGGCTGGATTTATGGAATTTTTGGTCATGGCCTACGATGCTGATGATGAAAACGCATTGGACCGTAGGCTAAAAGTACGTGAAGCCCATCTTAAACAGGCCCGCCTGATGAAAGAGAAGGGGCACCTGATTGAGGGCGGGGCTATCCTCGACAAGGATGGACAAATGGCGGGGTCTACGTTGCTGTGCCGCTTTGATTCCCGGGAAGAACTGGATCGCTGGATTGCCAACGACCCCTACGTACTGGGCAATGTTTGGATCAGAGTGGAAGTGAAACCGATCCGGCTGGTGAAGTTTTAAGGTTTACTTTTTTTCTAATGTCTGCCCCCATTTTACCGTGGATTTCATAGTGCCTCGATCCTTACTACCATTTTCATCAATAGCTTCTTTACGAAAAATCTCATCTTTTCCGTAATTTTGCGATTCCAAAATTTGTTCTTGCTTACTGAAAGCAAATAAACTGAATCTTTTTATGTCAACGCTGACCCACGAAATTTCCAAAAGAAGAACTTTTGGCATCATCAGTCACCCCGATGCGGGTAAGACAACCCTCACTGAAAAGTTACTCCTTTTTGGGGGAGCCATACATACTGCCGGTGCGGTCAAATCAAATAAAATCAAGCGGCACGCTACTTCTGACTTTATGGAAATAGAGAAACAGCGGGGTATTTCGGTGGCGACTTCAGTAATGGGCTTTGAGTATCAGAACGGTCATGCCGACCCTATCAAAATCAACCTGCTGGATACGCCGGGTCACCAAGACTTTGCTGAGGATACCTACCGTACCCTGACTGCCGTAGACAGTGTCATCATGGTGATTGACTGCGTAAAAGGGGTAGAGACCCAGACGGAAAAGTTGATGGAAGTCTGCCGGATGCGCAATACGCCGGTGATCGCTTTTATTAACAAATTGGATCGTGAAGGGCAAGACCCTTATGATCTGCTGGATGAGATTGAGTCCAAACTCAACATCAACGTACGACCGCTGAGTTGGCCAGTCGGTATGGGGAAACGCTTTAAAGGTGTCTACAGTCTCTATAATAAAAGTCTGTTTCTTTTCCAGCCCAGCAAGCAGAAGCTGCAGCAGGAGGGTGTTAGGATAGAGGACATCAATGATTCTGAACTGGACAGGCAGATCGGTGAGGACTTTGCTGCCCAACTACGTGAGGATGAAGAACTGATCAATGGCGTATACCCTGAGCTTGATATTGAAGCCTACCGCCGGGGCGAAGTTGCGCCGGTCTTTTTCGGGAGTGCCGTCAATAACTTCGGCGTGAAAGAGCTTTTAGATACGTTTATCAATATTGCTCCTTTCCCCAAAAGCCGGACTACTGAGGAACGTGAAATAGAGCCTGGAGAAAAAAAATTTTCCGGTTTTGTCTTTAAAATTCACGCCAATATGGACCCCCGGCACCGTAATCGGATTGCTTTTGTGCGTGTGTGTTCGGGAAAATTTGAGCGGAACAAAAACTACTATCATACCCGACTGGGTAAAAACTTGAAGTTTTCAAACGCCACAGCCTTTATGGCCCAGGATAAGGAGATTATTGAAGAAGCTTTCCCTGGTGACATCGTCGGACTTTATGATACTGGTAACTTAAAAATCGGTGATACGCTGACCGAAGGGGAGAAGGGTACTTTCAAAGGAATCCCCAGCTTTTCGCCCGAGATTTTTAAAGAGGTGATCAACCAAGATGCGATGAAAACTAAGCAACTGGATAAGGGTCTTAAACAGCTTATGGATGAGGGCGTGGCACAATTATTTACCTACCAGATGGGCTCCCGGCGTATTGTGGGTACGGTAGGTGTGCTACAGTTTGACGTAATTCAGTACCGCCTCCTCAATGAGTACGGCGCCAAGTGTACCTTCCAGCCTATCAACCTGCACAAGGCCTGCTGGATCAGTAGTAAAGATCCTAAGAAGTTCCGGGAGTTCATCCGTTCCAAAGAGCGCCATATTGCCCAAGATAAAGACGGCAAGTACGTCTTTATGGCCGAGACTAAGGCCTGGCTGCAAATGGTTCAGGATAATTTCCCGGATATAGAGTTCCACTTTACTTCCGAGTTTTAAGTACGTCAGGGTTGCGCAGCCTGGAGATCATCTGCATGTAATGCTGTAGCAAGCCTTACACCAACAGATTGAAGGATTTGACTATTTTATTTGAGAATACTACTAAATATAAGTCAAATCCACTTTTAGTGGCTGTTTGACTTAAAATTACCTGATTTATTAAGTATTTTAAAATTTATCTTAATTTCTAAAATAAATTTTATTCAAACTATGAGAATGCATAAACGCAATTTTACCTATGGTCTGAGTTTAATTTTCTGCTTTATGGCTTCCACCGTACTCATGGCACAGGGCCAGCCACAGATGAAAACTGACTTCTCTGATGATGAGTTATCGCTTTTTATTGATGCCAATAAAGAGGTTGTAAGAGTGCAGCAGGACGCTGAACAGAAAATGATACAGTCTATACAGCAGACGGATGGTATCACAGTAGAACGCTTCAACAAGATCGCAATGGCGCAGCAGAATCCTGATGCCAGCGTAGACATGTCTGACCAGGAGAAGATGGCCTTCCAGAATGCTGCTCAGGGCGTTATGGAAGTACAGCGTGAGACGCAGGCCAAAATTGCCGCTGTGGTAGAAGACAAGGGGATGGCCTTCAACGACTATCGCCAGATCATGCTGGCTTACCAGCAGAGTCCAGAATTGCAGGAGAAGATAAGGGCTATGGTGGAGGAACAACAAAACTAGTGATAACCATACTGTAGATGTAACAGGCTGCTTTCTGATAGGAAGTAGCTTTTTTATGTTCAGTAGTGGGTGTTCCTGTTCCCGGGTTATCCAGCGCCTTAAGTTTGCCTACAAATCTTAGAAAGTAACTTTTACCATTTTAGTATTTATCCTGGCAGGAGCAAAAAACGACAGTTGTACTCAGGCGCTGCAAAATTCCCTACTGTAAGCTCACCCAAGCAATACTATTAATGCTCATCCTGTGGGTACAGTCTGCTTCCTGTAAGATGTTAAATTTTGTACTTTGCATCCAATGCAAGGACTAAAGATACTCTACGAAGATAATCATTTGCTAGTCGTCAATAAGCCTGCCGGTGTGCTGGTACAGGGTGATAAAACCGGCGACAAACCCCTGGTAGAAGCGGGTAAGCAGTACCTAAAAATCAAGTACGATAAACCAGGCGCAGTTTTCCTGGGCGTTGTACATCGGTTAGACCGTCCAGTAAGCGGCGTTACGGTTTTGGCTCGTACTTCTAAGGCGCTAAGCCGTATGAATCGGCTGTTTCAGAGTCGAGAGGTAGCAAAAGAATACTGGGCAGTGACTTATGCAGCACCCCCTATGCCGGAGGGTAAGCTGGTTCACTGGCTGAAAAAAGACAGTCTTCGAAATGTCACCCAAGCTTTTCAACAAGAAAAGCCTGATACTAAACGAGCAGAACTGGACTACAGCCTACTCTCGAACAAGGAGGGCGCTTACTTGCTGGAAGTGGCTCCGCTCACCGGACGGCCGCATCAGATCAGGGTACAATTAGCGTCGATGGGGTGCCCGATTGCTGGCGATCTGAAATATGACTTCCCTACGCCCCATCCTGACATGAACATTTCTTTGCATGCCCGCTCTTTACACTTTGTGCATCCGGTACGGAAACAAACCCTTACCATTACGGCGCCCGTACCTGACAAAGCTTACTGGTTGAACTTCGCTGATTTGTAAATTGTATTGAGCTATATAACTTACGATCTATGAACTGGCTGGAAAAACTCAAACAACGCTGGCAGGTAACAAGCATAGGACAAGTGGTCATCATCTTGATCGTATTTGCCTGCACCGGCTTCACTGTTATGTTCCTGAAAGAGCCTGTCCTGTCACTGGTGCAGGCTCAGGAAGAACGAACCATCTGGTTTTCAGTTGGGTATTATCTACTCATTTTACCGATTTATAACGTTGTATTGCTTTTCTATGGAGCGCTCTTGGGGCAATTTAGCTTTTTTCTGGCCTTTGAGAAGCGCATGTTGAAGAGCATGCAGAAGGTTTTTTCCAGGAAGCAATAAGCAATAAAGAAAGCAGACCCCTCTCAGAGCCTGCTCGCAATCTAAATCAGTAATCGTAAAAAACTATAAGGCTTTTTCGGCCAGCACCGTAACCTTATTGTTGAGTACTTCTACGACACCACCTTCCACATATACATTGGTAGCTGTCTCGCGAGTACGGTAGGTGATATCGCCTTTGCCCAGAGAGCTTACCAGTGGGGCATGGTTATTTAATACCTGGAAAGATCCGTTGCTACCGGGAAAACTGGCCATCTCTATCTCTCCGTCAAATACCTGCTTGTCCGGAGTAATGATCGTCAGATACATAAATATAAGTGTAGTGCAGGGAGTGAAGCTCCCTGACGGTTAACATCAAATTACTTGGACTCGGCTACCATTTTCTCACCGGCTTCTATCACCTGCTCAATGGTACCTTTCAGGTTGAAAGCAGGTTCGGGCAGGTGGTCCAGTTCACCATCTATGATCATGTTGAATCCTTTGATAGTGTCCTTGATGTCTACCAGTTCTCCCGGGATACCCGTAAACTGGGTAGCCACAAAGAAAGGCTGTGACAGGAAGCGCTGCACACGACGTGCTCGAAATACTACCTGCTTATCTTCTTCAGAAAGCTCATCCATACCCAGGATCGCAATGATATCCTGGAGTTCCTGGTAGCGCTGCAGTATTTCTTTGACCCGCTGTGCGGTATTATAATGTTCTTCTCCTACGATATCGGCTGTCAGAATACGAGAAGTAGAGTCCAGCGGATCCACTGCCGGATAAATGCCTAGCTCGGAAATCTTACGGGAAAGTACTGTAGTAGCATCCAGGTGGGCAAAGGTCGTTGCCGGTGCAGGGTCGGTAAGGTCATCTGCCGGGACGTATACTGCCTGTACAGAGGTAATGGAACCGCGCTTGGTGGAAGTAATCCTTTCCTGCATAGCCCCCATCTCGGTAGCCAGCGTTGGCTGGTACCCTACTGCCGAAGGCATACGACCCAGAAGTGCAGATACCTCAGAGCCAGCCTGGGTAAAACGGAAAATATTGTCAATAAAGAACAGAATATCATTGCCCTGTTCAGAGCCAGCACCATCGCGGAAGTACTCAGCTACAGATAGTCCGGAAAGGGCAACCCGGGCGCGTGCTCCGGGAGGCTCGTTCATCTGGCCGAAGATCAGGGTAGCCTGAGACTTCTTCAATTCTTCCATATTCACCTGGCTGAGATTCCAGCCGCCGGCTTCCATGGATTCCTTGAATGCTGCTCCGTATTTGATAATGTCAGCTTCAATAAATTCGCGTAGCAGGTCATTTCCCTCACGGGTTCTTTCACCTACTCCGGCAAATACAGAAAAGCCCGAATATGCTTTGGCAATATTGTTGATCAACTCCTGAATCAGTACGGTTTTTCCTACGCCGGCGCCACCGAAGAGTCCTACCTTACCACCTTTGGCATAAGGCTCCAGCAGGTCAATTACTTTGATACCGGTAAAGAGTATTTCTTCAGAAGTAGACAGATCCTCAAACCTGGGGGGAGGGTTGTGGATAGGGCGCCCTTCGCCGCCGTCAGGTTGCGCCAGACCGTCAATAGCCTCACCTACCACATTGAAGAGGCGACCGCGAATGGACTCGCTGGTGGGCATTTTGATGGGAGCACCAGTATCGATGACCTCAGCACCTCTGACCAGGCCTTCGGTACCTTCCATAGAGATGGTACGTACCCGGTCTTCGCCTAGGTGTTGTTGCGTTTCCAGAACCAGTTTAGAACCGTCCGGGCGGTCAATAGTAAGAGCGTCCAGGATGTTAGGTAGCTTGGCGTCATTACTATCAAAGCTAACGTCAACTACAGGTCCGATCACCTGTACGACTTTTCCTTTGTTTGCCATTATAGAATATTATGTATGTTAGATAAACACGCTGATTAAGGTTGGCAAAAATAGAGGATTAGCTTATGGATTGCAATCTTTACCGCTTCAAAATCAGCAAGTAGTAACTTACTCCACTTTAAACTTGGTAGCCAGTACTAGTTGTTTTCCAACACATCGGATGGTATAGACAGAACGGGGCAGGTTACCAACGCTCAGACGATGTTCCCGGTTATTCCCCAGTTGTACTTCCTGTTCATAAAGTTTACGCCCGCTCATATCAGTGACCCACAGCTGATAGTCGCCCGGCTCAATGGAACGGGTAAACAGCTTGATGCTTTCCTGTCCTTGCCGGGCAAAGGCAGTGATTCTCGGCGTGCCCTCGTCGTTGATGAAGACACCGGTAATGTCTGAGTATTCGTAGCTACCGTCAAAGTCTACGGTGCGCAGGCGATAAAAAAGCGTACCGCCGAAGCGGTGGGCAACCTGCTCATCCAGGTAGCTGTACTGCAGGGGCACGTCTGAGTCGCCGGCGGCCTGGATCGTACCGATCTGGGTAAATTCCTGCCCACTCTCACTACGCTCAATGGCGAAGAAGTCAGCATTTTCTTCGGAAGCCGTTTCCCAGTTTAGTTGCACATGAGATTCCAGCATTTTAGCGCTAAAAGTAGTAAGTTCTACGGGGAGCGGGTTGTTGAAGTCGGAGACAGTCCAACTGGAAAACTGCTTGACATTATCCACATCAATTACTCTTAGGTCGGTACTTGTGATGCCAATCTTATTAGTTGCTACGAGTTCCCAAGGAGAAGATTTATTTTCCTTACGCCATACAAAAGCATCACTTACATCTATGCCATTGTCATAGTCAGAAGTCCATTCCAGGCGAATGTCACGTCCTTCCCCTGTCGGCTGGTTTTCTACCTCTATGGACCAGCGGGCTGCGATGGATCTGTACTCCTGATTAGGGCCAAAGTTAGTAATGCCATTGGGACCTGTTGTACGCGTCACACTGACTTCTCCCAGATCTTCCGGGCCACTTTGTATAACTACACCCAGTGCAGGAGCAACGTATGATTCTTCAGCCCCGACATTTACAGAAGCAACATTTAACGATCCGTTGTAATCACCTCCAGAGTAGTCAACCAAGCCATCCATATTAACCGATACAAGTCCCTCAGAGGCATCAATACTGCCGTTCGTCAGGCGAATGGCAAAGTTATCGTCTGAGGGATTACCGAGAACATTGATTCTGCCTTTGATGGTCAGGGTGCCACCATCAGTCACGATGCCCTGGATAGCAGGAATATTAGTATTAGGAAAACTGGGGTTAGGAAATCCCTCGATCGTGAAAAGCTTATCTACAGCTAAAGTATTGTAAGTAATATCTGCAATATCGGTATAGTACATAAAAATGGACCCACCTTCAATAACCGCCTGCGCTGCCTCAGCAAGTACATCGGTATTAGCGTCTAGCTTTTTAATGCCCAGTGGGCTGTAAAGGCTTTGAAATCCATCCAAGTCCGGGCGAATATCAATATTGGCACCAGTTCTGAACCAGGGATTGATATCTACATTGCCTGCTTTCGTCTGATTAACCGAAGCAAAGGCTTCTGATCCCCACCAGTTTAGAGAAGCGTTGACTGGCTGTTCACTGGTGTTATTCAAGGCTACGGTTTGGTTACCGGATAGATTATTTTCAAATATTCTGCTGTTCCCTGTCAAAGGGGCGCTCACTTGCAGACCTGTCGCGTTGCTGTTGATAAAATTATTGCTGATGGTCAGGTCATTGGCCGAAGCATTAGGGCCCTCAATGGTAATGCCTGAGCCAGGAGCACCGGTAATTGTATTCTGTGTAATGCTCACAGCGTTCAGGGGAGCGATAATTTTAATAACGTTAGTTGTATTGGTACCATTATCGCCTGCGGCATCCAGTACAAGTCCTTCTATACTCACAGCTGAGGCAGAAATAGCCAGCAGATCAATAGCGTTCTGACTGGTAGTGATGCGTACTGACTCCCCCATCCCGCTCAGGGTAAGTGGTTTGTCCACCACAAGGGGTGGATCAATGGTGTAAGTGTATACGTCTTGCGTACCATCAGACTGTACAAATATAGTGTCACCCACACCAACCTTAGAGATGGCCTCTCCAATAGTAGCTACCGCATTTGCCTGAGAACCATCGTTGGTATCATCTCCATTGGGTGACACATAGATATCTTGCGCCAGCAGGCTGCAGGTGACCCATAGAAGGGAAAAAAGCGATGTAAGTTTTCTGCTCATAGTCAAAATTAGTTTCTCATGCACAAGGCAAACAAACAGAAATACCTTTTGTCTGTAAGAAAATGGCCTGTTTGGATATTGTTTAACCGTTAAGAAAGTCACCAGGTCACTTCTAGGGCCTTTAAGGTGCTTTAGATAGACGGTGGTTTTTCACAAAAATACACTCTCAGCTTCTTAAACTACAAAAAATAACAGAAATATTACGTAGAAATGAGCGATCTTTTTTCACAATAATATTTTATTTGTGCTTTTCCCGGAAATAGTTTCGTGTAATTTTTTTGTCAATAAGCTGATAAAGAGTACACTGCCTTCATTCCCGGAATGCTGGTGACAGCCTTTGGGCGTTAATGCCGTACATGCGAATGGCTGTTAGAGGGGATAAGCAGAAGCTTTAGCTTCCAGAATACGTGATGAGGTAATTACGGCCCATTCACTGCGGTACAGATGGGAAAGTTATTCTAATCAGAAACTTATAGAAGCTGGTTTTTTGTTAGCATGAATAGGAATTTTTTATTCGCAATTAAGCTTTCAGTGTCATTTACTACATCTTTGCCTTATCAATTAAGAGCATTTGTGAATATAGGTAGAGAGAGAACAAAAAACTGGTCGCGGCCACTTATGAAGACAATCAAACACCTACTACTTGTCCTGCCTTTTATCTGGATGGCTTCCTGCCAGCCCAAAGTGGAGATGGATTTTGAAGACGGTGAACTAATTCATGGAGCTATGCAGAGGCTAACTGATATTATTGTTTATGATATCTTTTCGCCACCGGTAGCCAGCCGGATTTATGCTTATGCCAGCATTGCCGGGTATGAGACCATGCTGACTGAGTACCCAAAATACGAGAGCCTTTCCGGTCAGATCAGAGGACTGGAAGCAGTACCACAGCCGGAGGAAGATAAAGTATACAACTACTCTGTAGCCGGTATTCATGCTTTTTTGACCGTAGGTCGGGCGCTGATTTTTTCCGAAGATAAGATGGAAGCGTATCAGCAACAATTGTATGAGCAGTTTGAAAGTGCACTAAAGGATGATGTGTATAAGAACTCTATAGCCTACGGTCAACAAGTGGCTGACCATATCCTGTCCTGGGCAGATAAAGACATGTATAAGCAGACCCGTACGTTTCCCAAATTTACCGTGAAAAACGAACCGGGTCGCTGGCAACCTACGCCGCCCGACTACATGGATGGTATAGAGCCGCACTGGAGAAAAATACGTCCTTTGGTGATTGACTCCGCCGATCAGTTTCCTCCTGAACCACCAACGCCTTTCAGCATAGATAAAGGCAGCCAGTTCTACGAAGAAATGATGGAAGTATACGAAACAGGTAACAACCTCACTGACGAGCAGGAAGAAATCGCGAAGTTCTGGGATTGTAATCCGTACGTTTCCCACCATCAGGGACATGTGATGTTTGCTACCAAGAAAATTACTCCAGGAGGGCACTGGATTGGTATCACCGCCATCGCTTCGCGGCAGTCAAGAGCTAACCTGATGCAGGCTACGGAGGCTTATGCCTTTACCTCAATCGCCCTGATGGATGCTTTTATCAGTTGCTGGGATGAGAAGTACCGGAGCAATCTGATACGACCGGAGACCGTTATCAACCAGCATGTAGATCCTGACTGGACTCCGCTCCTGCAGACACCTCCTTTTCCAGAGTATACTAGTGGGCATAGCGTGATTTCTGCTTCGGCGGCTGTGGCGCTTACTCATGTATATGGTGAAAATTTTGCCTTCCTGGATACTACGGAGGTAATGTATGGCTTACCTCCCAGAGGATTTAAATCATTTAAACAAGCTTCTGAGGAAGCGGCTATTAGTCGTTTGTACGGGGGTATCCACTACATGCCAGCCTGCTCAGTAGGTGTGATCCAAGGCAGGAAAGTGGGCAACTTTGTCGTTGAGAACCTAAATACACTAAAAAATCGCCCCCGGGCTACAGCGATGGTAGAGGAAAAAGTGATGCTGGAAAAGTAAGCTGAAGCCATAGCATACTTTGAAAACCTTTGGTGATAAATGCCAAAGTATCTTCTGATACTAGAGAAGGGAAATCTAACTGTCGTCACCTTCAATCATAGGGAAAATTTTGTTCTTCCATTTTTCTCTGGCTTGTTCAATACTTTTTCCCTTCAGGCAGCATTGAATTAATAACCTACCCATGTTCGGTCCTACACCGACTACAATAAGCTGGTGAGGGCATTAGCTTCGGGTACAATTAAATTTCTATGCTCCCTTACAGAGACAGAAAAATATATTTCAAAATAATTTGTTTCAGTATAGTTTCAGTAAGAAAAGATTAAGCCTTCGTAAACTATTGTATATCAGTTAGTTACGAAGGTTCATCAGTGATCCCGCCAGGAATCGAACCTGGAACCTACTGCTTAGAAGGCAGTTGCTCTATCCAGTTGAGCTACGAGACCGTTCAAAAATTTCCTATTTTGTAATACTATCCTCAAATGAGCTGTAAATGTACGGAATATCCGACTATTTATGCAATAAGAGAATGTATAATTTCCCTTAGCGATATCCTTGTGCCTGTAGGTCAAAAAGTTCAGCGTATTTACCTTCCCTTAAAAGCAACTCCTCGTGTGTACCGATTTCTAACAATTTTCCTTTATTCAGCACCAGGATTCGGTCTGCCATACGAACGGTAGAAAAACGGTGAGAGATCAGCACGGCACTTTTGCCTTCAGTGAGATCAGCAAACCGACGAAATACCTCATATTCGGCCCGGGCATCCAGGGCAGCGGTGGGTTCGTCCAGTACCAGTAACTGGGCATCACGCATGTAGGCCCGGCTGATAGCGATCTTCTGCCATTCGCCCCCCGAAAGATTAACCCCATTGGCAAAGCGACGGCCAATCATTTGAGCATACCCCTGCGGCAGCTTACGAATGACCTGGTCTGCCATGCCCCGGTAAGCAGCGTCATCAATCTTGTCATGGTTTTCTTTCTCCTCAATTTTTCCGACCGCGATGTTAGTGGCAGCATTCATCTGGTAACGAACAAAGTCCTGGAAGATGACCCCTACCGCCTGCCTGAGTTGTACCGGATCATACGAACGGAGATCTTTGCCGTCTAGTAATATGCGTCCTTCATTGGGGTCGTAAAGCCGGGTGAGCAACTTGATGATGGTAGTCTTTCCCGCACCATTCTCACCTACGAGCGCTAGCTTTTCTCCGGCATGCAGATGAAAAGACAAGCCACGTACCGCCCATATGTTGGTGTTAGGATACTTAAAGCCCACGTCCTCAAAAGTAAATCCCTGCTGTATGGGCTGGGGTACGTCCAAAGCTTTCTCTTCAAGTGTAATGAGGGGCTTCATTTCAAAGAAATCAAAGAAATCCTGCAGGTAAAGGGCTCCCTCAGCCATGCTGGAAAACTGGTTCAGTACGTTTTCCAGCAGCGTACGTAGCCGACTAAAAGAACCGGCCAGAAAAGTAAGGTCACCAATACTGAGCTGCCCTTTGACCGTCTGTAGTACAATCATGATGTAGGCTCCGTAATAGCCGATGCTGCCGATAGCGGCAAAAACACTGCCCCACCGGGCCCTGTCTACAGCGATTTTTCGGTTGGCCTGGTAATACTTGTCTGCCAGGACACTGAAATGCTGTACTAAAAAATTAGACAGACCAAAAATCTTCACTTCTTTGGCTGTCTCATCGCTGGCCCCTATGTAACGAAAGTAGTCCAGCTCACGCCGCTCCGGAGTCCACTGATTATTGAGTGAGTAGCTGCGCTCGTTGAAGTGCGACTCTCCCAGAAAAGCCGGTACTACTGCGACTAAGATGAGCACGATCAGCCAGGGGTTAAACGCTACTAAACCTGCTGCAAGGAAGCCAATGGTAATGATACTCTGAAACTGTCTGAGTACCTGCGACATCAGGGTAGTACGGCGTACGGTTTGCCGACGGGCCCGCTCCAGTTTATCGTAAAAATCCGCATCTTCAAATTGTGCTAAATCCAGCTTGCCAGCATGTCGCATCAGCCGTACCGATGACTCGTTGGCAAATTTATCGCCCAACAGGCTGTCCAGTAGTACAGTGACCCGGTTGATGGCATCTGACAAAATGGCCAACAGGAACTCCAGGCCAATGTAAATAAATAGCGGTGTCATATCATACGCTCCGCCAGTCTGGGTAAGTCGCACTACTTCATCAATAATAAGCTTTCCCAGATAGAGCATTGTAACGGGAATAGCCGCCCGTACCACTCTCAGAACTACGTTAGATACAAACATGGCAGGACTCACCTGCCAGATAAGCCGGAAGAAAGCCGGAAGATGCTGTAGGGCCTGGAAGCGCTCTTTGAGTGATAGTTTCTCGCCACTCTTGAGCTTCTTTTTAGCATCAGAAGTATTTATTTTTTGGTTTTTTTTGGTCATTAATCCTTGAGGGTCAAAACTTTTTTAGATTTACTAAGTATTTTAGCTAAATGCTAATTAACTACTGTTTTTGTGAGTACCGCCAGTCATAACATCCGTCATCTCAGAAGGAAGTATCAGTATACCCAGGAGGAAATGGCCAGTAAACTGGGCATCAAGCGATCGCTGCTGGGTGCTTACGAAGAAGACCGGGCCAATCCTCGTTTGGATGTTTTAGTGAAAGCAGCCGAGATCTTTAACATGTCAGTGGATCAGTTGGTTTCTGAGGCGCTGAATGATACCTCTACCAGCTACTCAAAACTTAAATCTTCGCGCAGCACGAGGAAATCCTCTGAGGACAAAATCCAGGCAAACCTGAGTCAGACAAGTACCTATCGGAAGGAGAAGATCAGTGAAGGTCATAGCAAAGCCGAGGGCACATCTTTGGGGTCGGTTAAGTCACTGCGTTTAGTGCCTGCCGAAGAGTACGAACATTATTTTTACAATGCAGTAGATGACGATTACCTGAAAAAGCTACCCCTGCTGCAACTTCCCGGTCTGCCTGCCTCTAAAGCTTCTGACCGTGCTTTTGAAGTCAATGATGATAGTATGTTGCCAGTCTTAGAAGGTTCGGTGGTGGTAGCCAGACGGGAAGAAAACATTCGACAGATCAAAGACGGTAAACTTTATGTGCTGGTTACCCGGACAGAGGGGGTGATTTTCCGCCGGGTATATAATCACATCAAAAAATCTGGTGAGATTTTACTGGAACCTCTGAACTCAGACTACGTGCAGCAGCAACTCTCGGTGATGGGCCGGGAAGTGGAGGCCTGGGAAGTGCTGCTCTATATCAGCCCTCAGTTACCTTCCGCTTCGCCTCCTAATAGCGCCGCAGCTATGGATCTGCCTCAACTCACCCGCTTGGTGCTGTACCTGCAGCAGGAGGTCATCCAGTTGAAGGAGAAACTATAGTATGAGTTTATCTCAGTAGTTTATCCCAGCAAAGCTTTGATTCTTTGCTGCATAGCACCTACCGCGTCTTTCTTTTCTCCGGGATTGGTCACCGCCTTCCCAAGTTTATACCAGTGCCCATCGCCGGGAGAGATATAGTTACCGGTCTTACGGGGTTCTTTGAGGCTGGCTTGTTCAGCATCGTAGTCGGGTAGATATACACTCTCCAGCAGCGGCTTCAGACGCTGCCACTCATGTTCAGATTTCTTGACTTTGTCATGCTGTTTCCCGGTAACATTTACTTTACGTTGGCTAAAACTGGGGCGAATGGTGATCTGTAATTTGTCTTGGTCATTAATCTCCAGGTAAATGATTTCCAGCGGCATTTCTTTTTCGCCGAGTTCGTAAATCGCCTGTATGATCTCCTGGCTAAAGTAAATCCAGGTCTCTTGATTATTAGGAATACCACGGACCAGTTCACCGTCCTCGTACCTGATGGTAAGAGAGAGAACCTGCTGCGCATGAGGTGGGGATGCGTCAAATAGCTTATTACTTTCTCGGAGCTGGTCAAGGATGGCATATTTCCAGGTTTTGGGAATTGTACCTTTCCACTGAAAGTTATCTTCGGGAGTGAGGCCTTCTTCTAAGATTTCCTCTTCGCTCAATGCCTGACGGTCAGTATACTGGATGTCAAATTCTGCTTGTGGTATATCAGCGGAGAGATCCACTTTAATGTCATAGGTATGGCTAAAAGGTGGAGGTAGCTCTAGTGTCTGAAAATGAATTTCAAGGGAGTCTATGCGTTGCTTAATGAGTGACATGGCACTTCGCTGGGTATTTTGATCATAAATATAGTGCCTTTTCCTAGTGTAGAACCAACCGTGATCTGGCCACCAAGTTTATCCAGCGTTTCTTTGACGATATATAGCCCTAGTCCTGAGCCTACATTGTCATTATCTGTACGGAAAAACATTTCAAAGATTTTCTCCAGGTGCTCTTCTGCTATGCCCCGACCATTATCTTCAATATTTAGCAGAGCTTCATTCTGGCTTACCTCTACATGAACTTTGATATAGGCATTCTTACGATGCGGCGCAGCGTAGCGTATAGCGTTAGAGAGAAGGTTGTTAAATACAATGCCCAAACGGTACTGATCCGAATAAAAAGGTGCTTCCTGCGCTATCTCAATGGATTTTTCTACCAGCCGTGTGTGATCCATATAATCCAGTTGATCAAGAATGTCTTCCACCAACTCCCGGAAGTTGATTTCATCCTGGCGGATTTCGGTGCGGGTATTCTTGCTGATGTTGACAATGTCCTGGATAAAGTTATCCAACTTATGGATACTTTTCTCCTGCAGATCCAGGTAGTTTCTGATATTCTCGAGGTTATTTTCAACTCTGGCCAGTTGAATCAGGCCCAGGAGAGAAGTGAGAGGCGCACGCAGATCATGCGAAGCGCTGTATACAAAGCGATCCAGTTCACTATTGACTTTTTTAAGCTCCCGGTTTTGTGCTTCCAGGCTGGAGGTACGCTCCTGCACCATTTTCTCAAGTTCCCGATTGTATTGTTTCACCTTATCTGATTCATCTTCTGCTGCTTTAAGTAGGCGCATGAATACTTTGAGTATCTGGTGCGCGATGACATTGATGATCAAGTAGGTAACAAAATAGGCGATCAGGATAGAGAGAGGACGCGTATCCCAGGGATTTGTGCCAGTTTTGGAAGTAATAATAAAATAGTGTAAAAAGATACACAGACTACCCAGGAGGCTAACGATCAGGATCAGTCTGCCATGCTGCATAAACAGCGGGATGATGATGCTGATAAGGGTGAGCAACAGCGTAGTCTCGAGGATACGGTAGTAAGTAAGCTCAGTTTCATAGACGTAATCAGTTACCAGGTTATGGATGATTACCAGAGAGAATAGGCCGAAAACGGTGAAGCTGCCTGCCAGGTTAAGCCTTCTCTTTCTTACGGAAATGAGGGCGAGACTGGCAGTAACAAGGCATATACCATCTGCAAAGATGAAGTGTACGGGCATCTGATCAGCTATATGAATGATAATGGCCATTATCATAGAAGGATAGGCGGTCATGGCCACTAGCGCAATATTTCTGGCTTTTTCCCGCCGATAGAGAGAATGCTCATCCAGGTGATTGACGAAATTGTGTATGAACTGCTCCATAAAGAACAAAATAATGAAAAAGGACTAAAATTTAAGAAGTTTTTTCCTTAGGTATTCTTATTAGGTAGCATAATTGTGAATATTGATCCTTTGTCCAGCGCTGAGGCCACTTCTATCTGCCCGCCCAGTTTGGTTAAAGTTTCTTTAACAATATACAGCCCCAGACCGCTGCCCGTTCGTGTCTGGTTGGCCCGGTAAAACATGTTGAAAATTTTCTCAATGTAGTCAGCATGTATTCCGATCCCGTTATCCCGTACCTCCATGCTAGCAAATTCATCCTGTACCTGTACACTTACTTTGACAAATGGCTCAGGCTGATCCAGGTTAGCGTAACGTAGTGCATTGGAGACCAGGTTTTGTAAAATTACACGTAGCCTTTTGTAGTCAGATCGGAATTCCCGGGACTGGTCAACTTCTAGTAGCTTTTGAATTTGTTGTGTAGCTTGGTCGTAGTTTTGCCCCTCGTACACATCTTCAACTAACTGCCGGAAATCTATCGGCTCATTGGCTACCTCCAAGCGTGCGTTTTTAGAGAGCTCAATGATTTCCTGTATGTAAGCGTCCAGTTTTTTGATACTTTTTTCTTTTAAGTCCAGGTAATGCAGCAAAACATCAGGATCTTTTTCCTGCCTGGCAATATTAATGAGGCCTAGCACGGAGGCCAGTGGAGCACGGAGATCATGTGATACGCTGTAGACAAAATGATCCAGTTCGGTGTTCAACTTACGCAGCGCGGTGTTTTGCTCCAGTAGCTGTGCTTCAGACTGTCTCTGCAAAGTAACGTCCTGGGTGATACCATAGATGACTCCTTTAGTGTGGGCTTTGAAGCGGGAATAGAGTATCAGGTGTAAAACCCTACCGTCTCTATGGTACAGACGGTAGGGAAACTGATCATGGAAAGTGAAGTTATCAACGTGCATCAGTGCGTAGGCCAGCCTTTCTTTCAGGTAAGAAACATCCTCCGGATGTATGAACTGCTGGATAAACTCGTCAATATGCATTTTTAACTCCTGCTGCTGAGTATAGCCAATCACCTCAAGGCCTTCTCTTCCAATAATCAGTTCTCCGGTATACAGGTTTAGCTCCCAACTGCCCGCCCGGGCGATCCGCAAAGCTCGGGTCACGTTCTTCGCGTTTTCTTTGGCAATCTCTTCAGCCCTGATGAGTTCGGTAATATTTCTTCCAAACACCGATACTTCGGTTACTTCTTGCTGTCCGGGCCTACGGATTGGATTGTAGGTAAGCTCGTAATGGATGCTCTCGCCCTCCATCGGTATGCTAATATGTTCCTGAAAATGCTCATTAAGAAAGGCCCGTTCCAGACGTTTCTTCCAGTATGCGAGGCTTACCTCATTTTTGTAAAGCGACAAAAGATGGTCACCGACATTGATATCTGAGCCCTGGAAATCGCGGAAATGCTGACGAAATGAAGTGTTGACAACCCGCACCTTCCAATCCCGGTCTACAGACATGATCATATCCGAGGTGTTTTCAATGACAGACGATAGTTGCTGCGTACGACGGGCTACCTCATCTTCCAGCACCCGGTTGGTTTCGTTTTGCCGGTCGTATATTTCCTCGAGATCCTGCCGGAGTAGGGAGAGGGCGCCAAAAACGTTGTAAAAAGGGTCGTCTTGCTGCGGCGTGTAATCCGTTTTCTCAAAATTCTCTTCCCAACTCATCTGGGCGATATTCTTCAGAAGCAGGTCAGCCTTGCTTGCCTGCTCAAGTTTTAGTGTCTGGTGTGCCTTTTCTAACTGCAGGTAGTGCTCCAGTAGAGCTTCGTGGCTCGCCTTCTGTGGGTCAAAGAAAGAGGTTGCTTCCAGCGATCTCTTCGTACAACTTTCCTGGCAAAGGGTAAGCGCATGCGACAGTGAGTCGGCCAGCGTCACTTCGTTACGAATAGCCGGGTTGATCGTAGCGTATAACTTGAAAATGGTATTTCCGATGCCTGAGAGGATGTAATAGCTTTTGTACCAGTAAGGACTTAGCTTTTTGTTGATCTGCTCGTATGACTTGCGCGCTTCCAGAGAAAAAGAGCGGATAAGACTCATGTCCAGTATATGACAAAGGTCTTTGCATTGACCGGCGCTCTCTATCACATGCTCCATAATGTTATTCACGTGTGCACTGTCCTTTTCCTTAACGTGCCCTTTGACCCAGAAAAAAACGATACAATCGCTGATAATAAAGCCGGTAAATACGTATTGCTTGTTGATATAAACCCATGCATCGCGATGAATAATCGATGTTTTAGGTGGCATAGTCTGCTGAATAAGTGCTTTGAGAGACGCTATGTCTGATGCGATGGTTGGAGGATCGTAGCGCCCTCCGATGATTGTGTCCTGGCTGGTGGATTGGTTAGTGGTAGAAGCCATGTTTGAGTGAAGAGTTTACCTGAATATTAATTGCTCTTAAAAGAAATATGATTTAGCAAAAAGGTACTGTTTTAAATTAGTCTTTTTTTCTATAAAATATTTACCAAAAAGAAGATATTATCGGTAAATAATTGGTCAGTCCTTTTTTAATGAATCGATAGTCCTGCTGCGTGAAGTTTTTCCAGTAGGAGTTTGCATAAAATGAGGCACAAAAATAATTTGCTTGGGCCGTTCATATACCTTCAACTCATTTTTACACCAGTTTTGTACTTTGCTGATTTGGTTGGGTGGGGCTTCTTTACCTTCAACAAACAGGCACACTCTCTGTCCCAGTTGCTGATCCTCTAGTCCTGCTACAAAAAAGCGCCGATCCTCGCCTAGCATTGACACAGCGGATTCTAGCTTCCTCTCCAACTCTTCAGTATGAATTTTCACCCCACCACTATTGATCACATTATCAGTTCGTCCTCGCCAGCGAAATTGTAGCGCATTCTGCATTTCTACAATATCGTTGGTGGTGAGCCACCGGTGCTGGGTAACCCCCCCCCTGACCATCAGGCAACCCCGCTGATCCTGCTTTGCTTCAATGCCGGGAAGTATCTGGAAATAGTCGGATCTGGTACGACCGTTGAGGCGGCGCAGCGCCACGTGGGAGACAGTTTCGGTCATGCCGTAGGTACTGTAGACAGGACAGGCTACTTTCTGAAAAATTACCTGCTCCAGTTCGGTACCCACTGCTGCGCCCCCGATGATGACGGCCTTCATCTGGTTCAGTAGCTGGTAAATTTGGTTTTGCCCGGTATCCAGCATGCTTTTCATCTGCAGGGGTACTACCGCCATAAAATCTACCGGCTCATGAATACTGTCAAGCGGTTGTGAAGAGGGGGGGACGGCCTGCAGTGACATACCGGTTTCCAATGCCCGGACGAGCATCATTTTACCGGCAATGTAGGTTGCACTAAGGCACAAAAGCGCCCGGTCACCGGACTGTAAATCTAGAGCCTTGGCAGTCATGTCAGCACTGGCTATCATCTGTTCCCTTGTAATGGTAATTTGCTTGGGCTTACCGGTAGAACCGGAGGTTTGTTGCTGGAAAGTTGGGGCACCTTGCAACCACTGGTGGCAAAAGTTAAGTACTTCCTGGGCATAAGAGGGCATATCTGCATAAGGCTCCCACGCTGCAGGCGCCTTCAGTTTACTGACTTGCGATGCGTAGATAGTACGTCCCTCCAGCCGTATGGGTATGTCTGGTATCATAAAAGCAGCCAGAACAAAAAGGCCGTAAACAACAAGAGCGTAACAATAAAGTATGTCTGAATGCGTCCCTGTTGTACCGGACGGACAATCCAGCCGATAAACCGGATCAGCCACGCCATAAACCGTACAACACCATCAATCAAAAAGCGGTCGATCCAGGCTACAAAATGTGCCACTACTACCTGAGTCACACCCACGAGGTCGACCAATGCATCTACGACCTGCTTGTCAAACCGATGCACCAGTGCCGAGATTTTGATAAACGGCGTGATGATTACAGCCCAGTACAACTGATCCAGGTACCAGTTTTGGAAAGATATACTGCGTAGCCCTTTTGCTTGCTTGTTAAAATAAACATAGCCACGTGTAAAACTACCAGTAGGCCGGTAGATCAGATACGCGATTAGGATACCCGTGAGCGAAAGTCCAAGTGCCAGACCGGATGCGGCCGTGTGCCATTTTAACTTAAGCAGGAGTAACTCACTGTAAAATCTTATGTTGCCGGGAGCCGCCAGCACCGGGATTGTCAGATTGCTGGTAAGCCAGCTCAAATCGCCTTGTAGGGGATTCAGCGAGTAAACAAAACTTATCGAGAGCGCCGACAGGATGACCAAAGGCAGTACCATCAGTAGGGGAGATTCTTTTAGCTTAAGGTATTCAGCCTGCAAAGAAGTATGTGCCTGAGTACCCCTGAATTCGCCCCAAAAAACCAGTAGTACCTGCCGACCCACGTACAGGGCAGTCAGCAAAGTAGTCAGGAACGCTAGAATCGGAATCGTTATGTAGATACTTTCGGGCGTATCGCTAACCACTTCCAGCCAAGCGAGCGTACCCGCTAGTATGGCATCCTTAGAAAGAAACCCGGAAAATAGCGGAAACCCTGCCAGTGAGAGTGCGGCGACCAGGTAGGCTGCAAAAGTATAGGGGAGTTTTTTCCTGAGACCGCCCATGGTACGCATATCCTGCGGGTCAAAATGCGGCTCGTGGTGTGTCATATCATTCAGTGCATGGATCACCGAGCCCGCTGCCAGGAAAAGACAGGCTTTGAATGACGCATGGGTTACCAGGTGAAAGATGGCAGAGTCGTAGGCACCTATGCCCATACCCATGATCATATAGCCTAGCTGGGAGATCGTAGAGTAGGCCAGCACACGCTTGATATCGTGTTGTGTGAGGGCGGCGATAGCAGCAATAAAGGCTGTAATGGCCCCAGTAAACGCTATAACGGTCAGTACCTCTACATTGAGCAGGACAAATACCCGGGCCAGCAAGTATACACCCGCTGCCACCATTGTAGCGGCATGAATCAGGGCGGAGGCGGGCGTAGGGCCTTGCATGGCATCGGGAAGCCAGGTTTGTAGGGGAAACTGCGCAGATTTTCCTACCGAACCACAAAAGAGACCAAGGCCGGCAATGGTAAGCCAGTAGGCAGGGGCCGCATTCTCAAATATTTGCCCGTTGACCCTAAAGGCACTCAGCCAGTAGCCTTCTTCACTCAGCACCGATTGCTGCATAAGACGTTCCAGCGTAAGTAGGTCCAGCGTACCAAATTGCGACCAAAGTACCATAAGGCCAACCAGGAAGCCCGCGTCGCCGATACGGTTCATGATAAAAGCTTTGCTACCGGCCTGCAAAGCGGCGGGACGCTCGTTCCAGAAGCTGATCAGGGCGTAAGAGGATACGCCTACTAACTCCCAGAAGAAGAATATGGTAAGGAGGTTGTCCATGAGCACTACGCCTAGCATAGCGAAAGTGAACAACCCGAGAAAAGCAAAATAGCGGGTGTAGTTATTTTCCCCGTGCATGTACTCAATGGAGTAGAGGTGTACCAGCGTAGCGACCACGG
>CAZZGE010000029.1:0-33287 GCA_964653665.1 uncultured Porifericola sp.
CCAACAGCACCATAGAAAGTACGAGCTGCCAGCCCGGAATACCAAAGGGTACACGCATCATCATGGTGACCGGCGAAGTAAAGGGTATCATGCTCATCCAGAAGGCCAGGTTACCATTGGGTTCGTTGAGTACCGCTCCTAGCGTAACGATGGAAAGGATGAGAGGCGCAGAAATGGGCAGCATAAACTGTTGACTATCGGTGCTGGAGTCAGAGGCAGAGCCGACGGCAGCAAAGAGAGCCCCGTACAACAGGTAGCCTCCCAGAAAATAAAAAATGAAGGTTAAGATAAAGCCAGTGACATCCACCGAGGCCAGGGCATCCCGGATGTTCAGGGCCATCTCCGCCTGGGCTGTCTCGGTTTCAGGCATGCCCTGAGTGATCTGCTGGGTACGTTGTTGCATGAGTTCCCGGGGGTTAAGGCCTTGCAGAAAAATATTGGAAAGACCTACTGTGAGTATAATCCAAAGCAGAAACTGGGTAAGTCCCACCGAGGCTACCCCGACAATTTTCCCCATCATTAGTTGAAATGGGCGTACTGAGGACATGACCACTTCTACAATTCTGTTGGATTTTTCTTCCATAACTCCACGCATTACCTGGGCACCGTACAGAAAGATGAAGGTATATATGAGAAACGCCCCCACATAGCCTACCACCGAAGCTACACCCGCACTACCCTGTTGCTCTCCGGCTTCCGTAAGGCTGATGGTTTGCAGGTCGACATCGGTGTCCAGTGCCGCCAGGGTCTCCCGGTTGATATTGGAGCGCTCTAGCTTCAGGTTACGGAGGGATTGCTGCAGGCGTGATTCTATACTGCTCACCACACTAAGGCTGGGACTACTTTCTGAAAAAAGGGTAATACCTCCCGGGTCATCCAGTTGAATATCGGGGATCAGCAACAGGCCAAACTGTTGCCCTTCACTGACCTGCATTTTGGCCATTTCTACAGGAGCTGTGACAAACTGAAAGTCAATGTTGTTAGCGATATCTTCATCAGCAAAGTTTTCTAGAAGGAGGCCACTTTCGTCGATCACCATTATAATTTTGGTATCGCTACTCTCCAACGAAGTAAGCCAGATAGGAACGATAACGATACCCGCAAACAGTAGTGGCCCCAATAGCGTCATGATCAGGAAGGACTTCTTCCTGACCCGGGTCATGTATTCTCTTTTGATGATCAGGCTTACTTTGCTCATATCAGTTGGCTTGTACTTCTTTAATAAATATCTCGTTGATGCTGGGAATTTTCTCTTGAAAAGCATGCACTTCCACGTGATGAATTAGCTCACCCAGCAAAGAATTAGGGGCATGGTCGTCGCCAATCCGGATGGTAGAGGCTATATCACGGTTTTCCAGCTGGCGTTCTTCAAGCAGTTCGTAGTTAATGCTTAGGCCGTTCAGGCGGCCGGTATGCACAATATTGTACGTGTTGCTTCGGTAGCGATCCTTGATCTCCGCCTTGGTACCATCCAAGATCTTTTCTGATTTGTTGATAAGGGCTACATGGCTGCACATTTCTTCTACCGATTCCATACGGTGGGTAGAGAAAATAATCGTTTTGCCCCCTTCCCGAAGTTTTAAAATTTCGTCTTTGATCAGATTAGCGTTGATAGGGTCAAATCCGCTAAAAGGCTCATCAAGGATAATCAAATCAGGTTCATGGACAACGGTGGCGATAAACTGAATTTTTTGCTGCATACCTTTAGAAAGATCTTCTATCTTTTTCTCGCTCCATCCGCTGATTTCCAGTCGGTCAAACCAATTGTTGATACGGTGAATCGCCTCATGCTTATGAAGACCTTTCAACTGGGCCAGGTATAGGAGATGTTCGCCAACTTTCATCTTGGGGTATAAACCACGTTCCTCGGGCAAGTAACCAATATCAGCAATATGCCTGGGCTTAAGTTTCGCTCCTTTAATCAGTATTTCTCCTTCGTCGGCGTTGATAATCTGGTTGACGATGCGAATCAGGGTGGTTTTTCCTGCGCCGTTAGGACCTAACAAACCAAAGATAGATTGTTGAGGAATGCTGATACTCACATCGTGCAGCGCCTCATGTTTAGCGTAGCGCTTATACACGTGATGAGCCTCTAAAATGTTCATATTCAAAATTTTATAGAATACTAATGAAGGTAGCTACTGGCTATCAAAGCAGATGCAAATATATTTGTCTGAACTTCGGTGACCAAACTTTAAAAACAAATGTGAATGGTTAGCCAGCTGGTGAGTCCAATTACTACCGAAATTCGCTTGATTTTTTTCAGTACAGTCCTCCGGAAAGAAAGGGAGTTGATTGATACACTATTCTTCTATCCGAAAGGTGACATTGCCCATAGCTACGTCTATCCTGAAAGTGATAAGTTCCGCATCATCCTCCTGATAGCTATCGTTGACATACACATTGGGTCGGATTTCAGTAAAAAATTCCCGCATTTTGATGCGGCACAGGGGAGAGTCGTTGATGTGCACTATGACCGGAATTTCAGGATTTTCCAGCAGTACATCCAGGCTGCCGGCACCTACACTGGCATTGACATGGCACTGCCGACCGGATTTTTCAGCAAAGCGCATCTGCATTTTTCCAAAGCCTACGTCAGCCAAAATTTCGCGAGCATGAGAAAGATTGAGCTGATCTAGTTCCAGGACGCCCAGGTCTACCTTCGCATAGAAAGTGTCCATTTCTATCTTATTGGGTACGTTGGCAAAGTAACCAACTTTCACATCAGCACTGCCTGTGTTGATCTTAAATTGTTGCACAGCTAATCCGGAAAGGTCTACGGCTGAATTGCCCATGCCGTAACGAAGATTGAGATCAAAAGGCGTACTGCGAGATAGGTAGACATGCCAAGGATTTTCGGTATTCTTGTCCGATCCGCTGAACATTCTGCCTGAGATACTGGAGGTGAAATCCTCGGATTTATCTTCAAAATTGAGTTTTATAATTCGCTCGCCCTGCCTGACATGGTTTGTGGTGATAGGATCAAAAGCATTGTTTTCGGGATAACCGTAGATACTGACCGCGTGCATGTTATGAGTAGAATTAATTCGGCAGGAAACAGAGGAAGCATTGACGTAAAGTTTTACGAGCTGCTGCTCATCAACAGGTATTACGTGATAGTGCTTTTTTTCTTGAGCCTTGCTCATCCCTGCACTTAACAACATACCCAGGATCACTATGAAGCGTAGTTTCATGTACTTGATTACGAAAACCCGCAAATGGGGTTGCTTCTGCTTTAAAACGTAAATAAAAAAAGCAATGTCAAGTGACACTGCTTTGAGAGATCTACAAATAAATTTAAGAAACTTTAGAAAAACTCTTTCATACGCTCAAAGAAGCTCTTGTCTCCCTTGCCAGGGTTGGGCTTAAAATTGGGGGAGTCCCTGAGTTCGTTAAGAATTTTTTTCTCTTTATCGCTAAGGCTTTTGGGTGTCCATACGTTCACGTGAATAAGTTGGTCACCCTTACCGTACCCGTTAATGTCTTTGATTCCTTTTCCACGAAGGCGAAGAATTTTGCCACTTTGAGTACCGGCATCCACTTTGATTTTGACAGTGCTATCAATGGTCGGTACTTCAACATTGGTACCCATGGCCACATCTATGAAACTGAGGTGCAGATCATAGATTACGTTAGTGCCGTCGCGCTTCAGTTCTTCATCTTCAACTTCCTCAATAACGATAAGTAAATCGCCGGGTACACCACCCCGTTTGGGTACATTACCCTTACCGCTCATAGACAGCTGCATGCCCTCCACGACGCCTTCGGGGATTTTGACGCTGATGATCTCTTCTTCCATAATCCGGCCTTCGCCATGACATTTTGGGCATCGTTCGTCAATGATTTTACCTTCCCCGCCACAAGTAGGGCAAGTATTGGCAGAAACCATCTGACCCAGCATTGTATTGACTACTTTTCTTACCTGTCCGGTGCCATTACAAGTTGGACAGGTACTGACGGCTGTACCGTTTTTGGCGCCGTTACCGCCGCAAGCATCGCAGGTTACATGGCGCTTCACCTTGATCTTTTTCTCTACGCCATTGGCGATTTCTTCAAGGGTCAATTTAAGTTTGATGCGTAGATTAGAGCCTTTTCGCTGCCGTTGACCACGGGCTCCTCCTGCACCGCCACCAAAGAAACTCTCAAAAGCAGAGCTACCAAAGATATCTCCAAATTGTGAGAAGATATCGTCCATGCTCATGCCACCGCCGCCAAAGCCGCCTGCGCCGGCTCCACTACCGACACCCTGGTGGCCAAAACGGTCATAGCGTTCTCGCTTATCGGGATCACGCAATACTTCGTAAGCTTCGGCAGCTTCTTTGAAATTATCTTCTGCTTCAGGATTATCCGGGTTCTTGTCCGGGTGAAATTTAATAGCCGTTTTGCGGTACGCCTTTTTGATGTCATCCTGGGAAGCGTCGCGCGAAACACCTAATATCTCATAGTAGTCTCTCTTTGCCATAACATTTATTGTCCGATTACAACTTTAGCGAAACGCAGTACCTTTTCACCCAAGAAGTAGCCTTTATCCACTACATCTACAATTTTACCCTTCAACTTATCTTCAGGTGCGGGGGTCTGCGCTACCGCTTCATGATATTCACTGTCAAAGTCACTACCCGGACCAATTTCCATCTGTTTTAGACCTTTCTGGGTGAGTACTTTGCTGAATTTTTGATATACGAGATGGATACCCTCATACATGGGAGCCACTTCCTCTTTGTTTTCAAAGATTTGCAGCGATCTTTCCAGATCATCTACTACTGATAAAAGATCCAGTATCAGCTCTTCGTTAGCCGTTTTGACCAAGTCAAGGCGCTCTTTAGAGGTGCGTCTGCGGTAATTCTCAAATTCTGCATAGAGCCTTAAATATTTATCTTTAGCAGCAGCAAGCTCTTCTTCCTTTGCCTGTAGTGGGTCGGGTTCGACTTGGGTATCTTGTTTAGGTTGATCCTCTTGCTCAGTGGCTTTGCTAGCTTCGTGTTCAACCCCTTCCATCTCTTCTTGTTCTTTATTCTGTTCGTCTTTCATGCCTTTGTTGCTATTATCTTTGTTATTGTCGTCGGAATTATTGTAAGTCATAAGCAAAACGGTTTACGTTTTACATACAGGCAACACATTTTTCAACTACTTTGCCAATCCCTGATATCGTGACAAGATGACAGGTTAATGAAGAAGTTGCCAGAGCTTATCCTTGAGGGTTGTGAGGTTAGCCTGAGTGACGGCTGAGATAAACAGAACAGGGATATCGATATCTATTTCGGCTTCAATCGCCTGCTGCAGTTCCTCATCCAGCAAATCTGATTTGGTAATCGTCATCATTCTCTTTTTATCCAGCATTTCTGGGTTATAGCGTTCCAGTTCATCCAGTAGTGTATAATATTCCTGCATGATATCCGCACTGTCTGCTGGAATGGTAAACAGTAAGATAGCATTGCGTTCAATATGGCGAAGAAAGCGAGTGCCTAGTCCTTTTCCTTCAGCAGCACCCTCAATAATGCCAGGTATATCCGCCATGACAAAGGACTGAAAATCACGATACTCTACAACTCCCAGGTTAGGAGTGAGGGTGGTAAAGGGATAATCAGCAATTTCTGGTTGGGCCGCTGATATTACGGAGAGCAGGGTAGACTTACCAGCATTGGGGAAGCCAATGAGGCCTACATCTGCCAGTACCTTCAATTCCAGTACGAACCATTCTTCTTTACCGGGCTCTCCAGGTTGTGCAAATCTGGGAGTTTGAAAGGTAGAAGTTTTGAAGTGATCATTGCCCAGGCCACCGCGCCCGCCTTCCAGCAGGCGTATTTCATGCCCATCCTCGGTAACTTCTCCTACGATCTCGCTACTTACGGCATGACGCGCTATGGTACCCAGCGGCACTTCTAGTATGATATCTTCTCCCTGGGCGCCGGTTTTACGCCCCCTTCCCCCTCCGGTACCGTTACCGGCGATCACATGCTTCTGATACTTAAGATGAAGGAGCGTCCAGTGTTGGGCGTTACCACGAAGGATAATGTGGCCTCCTCTTCCTCCGTCACCACCATCGGGCCCACCTTTAGGAACAAATTTTTCACGACGTAGATGCGCCGAGCCCGATCCGCCTTTGCCAGAACGGGCACAAAATTTTACATAGTCTATGAAATTAGAAGTGGCCAAACTATATGGTTTATGAATGCAGCACTCTTATGTAAACAAATCGGGGCGTCAGGCAAATAGTTTAGCCACTCAGCAACAGGCTCAGCTACCAGCAGTATCAACAGCAGCAGTGATACGCTCAAAGATATCGTTGATAGAGCCTACGCCATCCACAACTGATAGTTTGCCCTGTGCTTTATAATAGTTAGCTACGGGCAGGGTTTCATCTTTGTACACCTGCAGGCGCGTTGATATCTTACTTTTGTCTTGGTCGTCTGCCCGTCCGGAAGTTTTTCCTCTGTCAAGCAAACGTTGCAGCAACTCATCGTCGGGCACATCTAGCATCACTGTTACAGCAACGGGCATACCCTTGCTTTCTAGCAGTTTGTCTAAGGCTTCGGCCTGTGGAATTGTCCTCGGAAAGCCGTCAAAGATAGTTCCCCCTTTGTCGTGGTCCTCCCGCATTTTGACATCTACCATATCTACAACCAGCTGGTCAGGAACGAGCTTGCCTTCGTCCATGTAGCTTTTAGCCTTTTTGCCTAGGGCAGTACCCTCCCCCAGATGTTTTCTGAAGAGGTCGCCGGTGGATATATGTAGTAAATTATAGTGTTCAATGAGTTTTTCGCTTTGGGTTCCTTTGCCGGCACCCGGAGGTCCAAACAATACGATATTGTGCATGATTTAATTATTTAGATAGCTTAAAACAGATAGACTGATAGTCATGGCAAATTATCTTCCTACATAGGTACGCTGGCAATAATAATAAAAATACCACATCGTAACTCACTCCGCCAGCTGATAAATCTCTCTATACTGCCTACCTAAGCCTTCGTAGTCCAGTCCATAGCCAACTACAAAAACATTGGGAATGCAGATAGCCACATACGTTAGGTCTACTTCTTCCTGCAAAGCTTCAGGTTTGAAGAGCAAAGTAGCAGTGCTTATGCTTGCCGGCTCTTGCGCCTCCAGCAGGCTTACCAGGTGACATATCGTGCGGCCTGTATCTACAATATCTTCCAGTAGGATTACATCTTTACCCTGTATTGAAGAGTCAAGCCCCAGTAATTGTTTTACTTCTCCGCTACTTTGCGTACCCTCATATGATTTGATCTTGACAAAACTGATTTCTACTTCCACTTCCAGCATTTTGATCAGGTCGGCGGTAAACATAAAAGCGCCGTTCAATACAGCAAGGATGACTGGTGTACGACCCTGGAAATCGCGGTTGATAGTGGCGGCCACTTCACCAATGGCTAGTTGCAGTTTCTCTTCACTCAGGTAGGGCACAAAGGTTTTGTCTTTGATTTTCATCTCACAAATTTTGCATAAGGAATTGGTAAATACCAAAATAACTCTCAATATCCTTTTTGTTAACCTTTTCGTTGGGCGTGTGGGCATGGGCAATAGGAACACCCACAAAACACCAGTCTAGGGCATAGGGAGACATATGTATTTCGCGTCCGTCACTGGAACCTTCACCTTCTACCTCGAGCTGAAAGGGTATCTCAGAGAGTTTAGCCAATTGGATGACCTTTTCTACAAACGAGCGACGGGGTATGTTACGGTCACGCATGGAGACTACTGGCCCCTCTCCGTGGAGCACTCCTTTGGTAACCCAGGTAATATCGGCGACCAGGCATTGCTGCACCGGATGATGTTTCATGATGTAGTCCAGCAAAAAAGGAACGGATCCGCCTCCCTGCTCTTCCCAGCAACTAAAAACTAGAAGTCCGTCTTCCAGCGTTTCGGCGAGCTTCAGTAGGTTATACACTCCCAGACGATTGTCCAAGCAGCAGGAAGTGATATACTTCCTTTTGTCGCGGAATTTGCAGTCAAATACCAGGTTGGTACCACTCTGGATACCACGCCCAAACTGGTAATGCAGTTGCTCTTTTTTAGTTTTTTTTGTCTTCTTTACCTTGAGTTGGCAAAGGACTGGCCCCAGCGCATCTTCGCCCTTGAGCGGATAACCATCCTTTACGTCAGGGCTACCGATAGGCACCAACTGATCTTGATAACGTACCGTAAAACCAACGGAGTCCATGTGGGCAAAGACCGCGGTGCGGGGCTCACCGAATCGTAACATCAAGCAATCCTGTAAAAGTTCTCCTTCTATGATCTGAGGTTGTACTTTCCAGGTCGCCTGCTGATGCTGTACATGGTTGAGGATAAACTCTTTTAATGGACCTTCAGCACCAGAAGGGGCTGTTATCTGGCAAAGGTCATGAAGCAGTGATGTATCCATAGTACTCAAATTAAAAAACCCGGCGGGTGGGCCGGGCCTTAAGACTATGATAGATATAAGTATTATTCTATTCCGTCATAAGTAATCTTGGGAATCTGCTTGTCGATCATATAATGACCAACGCCCTCTTCACCAATCACTTCAAAAAGCTCCAGGCAGCGGCGCGCAATGTACTCTTCCTCAACCTGCTCCTTGAGGAACGAGGCCAGGAAATTGAAGGTCGTAAAATCATGTACACTCTGGCACTTACCCACAATGCGATTTAGAGATTGGGTTACTGAAACTTCCTGAGAAAGTGCTTCCTCAAATACACCTTTGAAAGAGTCAAAGTCAGTGGGCACGTTGATGATTTCGGGGGACACCGCTGCACCACCCAGATCATTTACATACTTAAAGATTTTCATCATATGCGCCCTTTCTTCATCTGACTGCTCGTAGAAGAAATTGGCGCTGTTGTCAAAGCCATGACGGTCACACCAAGAAGCCATTGACAGGTATATGGATGAAGAAGTAGCTTCCAGTTTGATCTGCTCATTGAGCAGGGATTCTATTTCCTCCGTGAGCGAAGTTTGTAATCTTAGTAGATCTTTCATGAGTTAATGGGTTTACACTTATGCTCTATACTGAAAGCAAGTTAACGTAAAAAATTGTAATCTATAACAGATAGGAAGTACCAGCGAATAATTCGGAGAGGTTCTAAATACTTATGAAAAAACGGACGTATAGACGCGTTCGTGGAGTATACTATTCAGCTCAAGCATGGCTCTGGCTCCGGTAAAAAGATCTTTAAACTCCAGCAGCTCTGGCAATGTAAGAGCAAAAAAACGATCGCAACTGGGCGGAGAAATAATAATAATGTCTGACTGCGGTAAAGGATCATTCACGATGGCCAGTATATCTACCCGGTCAAATTGCTTTTTCAGATAAAAAAAACAGTTGACCGAGAGCGGTGTAGCATAACCGTTGCACTCCAGGACGAAACAATTCTTGCAGTCATCTTGGTATACACAGCCCTGACGATTGCGATATACTTCTTTAGGGATACACATCCCTGTAAAAATAGTTTTATTTAAAATAAATCCAAATACTAATACCGTTATTATTTCCTTAACTTTTTGGTACAGGCTGTAAATTTAAAACGGCAGATCGTCGTCATCCTTACTTCCATCCTGGAAGGGTAGATCATCGGTTTGACCTCCACTACTTGTAGTTTCAGAAGCAGCACCAGCAGCATCTTTTTGCATCCTCCAGGCCTGCAAAGAATTGAAGTACTTGACTACACCCTGGGGATCAGTCCACTTGCGGCCTTTCAGGTTAAAAAATACAGTAACTTCATCTCCGACAGCATAGTCATCCAGCATAGAGACTTTATCCTGTATACATTCAAATTTAATATACTCCGGATACTGAGGGTTCTCCGCGTACTCTATCACAAACTCTCTTTTCTGGAAACGATCACTGATTTTCTGGGTATCATTAATTTCAAGAATCTTACCTTTAACCTCCATATCTTACTTTTGGGTGTTTGTGTAATTTATTGGACGACAGTCCATGCATACACAGAATTTTTGTGTGCATAACTGCTGCGAATGTAAAAAAATCGACAGCCATGCACTATGTATAGCTGTAAGTTTTTTTCTGGTTTTCACTTCTCAAGTAATTTATCTGTCTGGCTTTTCTGTATAAGTGCTTTCTAGGCTAGTCTGATAATCTGTTTACCAATTTTTAGAAAAACCCGCCCAAATCAGGTTCAGTTTTTGCAGCACTAGCCATTGGTGTCGGACAGCTTCATGCCCGCTTCTTTTAAATTTAATTTTTACACTTAAAATCAAATGAAAAAACCATGATTATTGACTACATCATTGCCTGTTTTATCCTGTCCGTAGGTTTGATCCTCATTCTCATGAAAGTTCTCAATGATCAGAAGAGGCCTAGTCAGTCAAACAATGACGGTGGTCTTCCTATTGAATTTGACATCCCTGAGCTTGATCTTCCTCCTGGTGTTACCTTGCCCATTGGAGGCCCGGAAGTGAGTGAAAGAGACAGAGTTAGCGTTCGCTAAAAAAAAACACCTGCTTGTTGGCAGGTGTTTTTTTAGCGAGTCAACCCATCTTAAGAATAGACCTCTTCTAAATTCTTGTTAATATCGGGATAGGCTCGCATCTTGTGTTCTCCAATGTCCAGACCTTCTCTTTCTTCTTCAGGAGTAACTCTGATTCCGAGCGTGGCTTTCAGTACGTAGAAAATCAACAGGGAAACAGTAAAGCAGAAAACTCCTACTGAAAGGATACCTACCAACTGGCTAACAACCTGAGTGCCACTGGCCAAGTCGCCGAACAAACCTACGGCCAGTGTTCCCCATATACCGCATACCAGGTGTACTGAGATGGCACCTACGGGATCATCCAGGCGTACACGATCAAAAAATACTACGGCCAGTACTACCAGAGCACCAGCGATCAATCCGATGAAGATAGAGTCAGTAACGCCCATCTGGTCAGCACCAGCAGTAATGCCTACCAGTCCTCCCAGGATCCCGTTGAGCACCATAGTCAAGTCATTGGACTTAACAACAATGAGTGCAGTAATCAAAGCACCGATGGCACCTGCTGCCGCAGCCAGTGTAGTGGTAACGAATACTAAGGATACCAGGCCCGGATCAGCACTGAGTACCGATCCACCGTTAAATCCATACCATCCAAACCACAACAGGAATACACCTACGGTCGCAAAAGGCATACTGTGACCAGGGATAGGACGTATCTTACCATCATGGTATTTACCACGGCGTGCTCCCAGTAGCATGACACCAGCCAGCGCAGCCCAACCGCCTACGGAGTGAACGAGAGTAGAACCGGCAAAATCGTAGAATGATGTGTCTAATGCGTCTAAGAAACCACCGCCCCACTTCCACATACCTACGACCGGGTAGCAGAAGCCTACGTAGATAAAAGTAAAAACTAGGAAGCTGTGAAGTTTGATCCTTTCAGCGACTGCTCCTGATACAATGGTAGCGGCGGTAGCAGCAAACATAGCCTGAAAGAGGAAGTCAGTGTAATAGGTATAGGCTTCGTTGTAACCACCAGTATTAGCCCCTTCAGGCAGGCTGAGGCCAAAGCCCGCAAAGCCGAAGAATCCTCCGGCGAAGGGCTCACCAGGATACATGATGTTGAATCCCCAGAATGCGTAGGTTAGTATTCCCAGGGGAAGAATCGTTGCATTCTTGAAAAGAATATTGACAGTATTTTTGGACTGGGTAAGACCGGTTTCCAGAGAGGCAAAACCCAGGTGCATGATAAGCACCAGAATGGTGGCGATCATCATCCAGAGGTTGTGAGTGGTAAATATTGCATCCATAATGTTTATGATAGGTTTGTAATAGTTAATTAAAAGCTTTAATTGAGCGCACTATTGCCTTGTTCGCCAGTACGAATGCGGTAAACTTCGTCAACGTGGGTCACAAAGATCTTTCCGTCACCTACCTTTCCGGTCTTAGCAATAGATAGTATGGTTTGTACTGCCTTATCAGCAAAGCCGTCAGTGACAATGATTTCCAGCTTAGTCCTAGGAATGTAGCCCACATCGTACGTAGCACCCCGGTAAGTTTGGTACTCTTTCTCCAAGCCGTGGCCTTTGACATCGTAAAAGGATAGAAAGGTAATACCTTGTTCAGCCAAAGCTTCTACTACCTCTTCAAACTTGGAGGTCCTGATAATGGCTTCAACTTTTTTCATAGATTGTTATTTATTTATTCAAAAAATTAGAAACTTAATCTAAAATAAGAAGTAAACACAGAAGTAAATACTGCACTTACGCAGCTATAAAACCAAACATACTAAATAAATTAATAAATCTTTGAAAAGAAAAAAATTGGCAAAGAAATGAGTTGCTTTCAATAAAAAGCTCAAAAAAATTTTATAATAGCGTTAAATTACGCAACGATTCTTTATTTTATTATCATATTTATTATTCTAGTCCTTTACTTCATTCACGCTGTTCACAATGCTACAGGCAGAGAAATACGAGCCAGCTGACTCGTATCTTAACGATTACATAGCTGATAGTTTGCACTAACCTTTAGCTAGAACACCGGAGATATCAGTACGGTAAGCATTGATAGCAGGCAGAATGGCGGCCAGAATACCTACCACAAGACTACCACCGAGTACCGCTAATTCTTCAGGTAAGAAACGAAAGGGTGAGATGCCGATCTGGTCAGTGCGTCCGAAAGTTTCGCCCAGTACAGCTGTCACTAGGTGGCCTAGCAGCAGCCCCAAAATACAACCCAGTAAGGTAATGATCAGTCCCTCAAGGATCACATGCACAAAGAGTTTCCCTTTACTTGCTCCCAGTGATCGCATGATAGCCAGGTCATACTGCCTTTCTTTAAGTGCATTATAGAGGGCAATAAATATACTGAGGGCAGCTATTAAAATAATGACGTAGGCAAAACTCTGGAGCAAATCCACACCCACACCCACCAGAGAAAAAAGGCGAGCTGTTTCAAAAGGAGGGGAGGCTGCCTGCATATTACTTTTTTCGTTGATGAAGCGGGGTAACTGCACCGCCGCCATGGGAGAACGGTACTGTACGATAAGCGAAGTTAATTCATCATCAGTCGACATATTACGGGGGAGGCCCTGGGTTGAGACCGAATCGTACACGTAAGCATGCCCATGTGCTCCTTCACGCCCATGCTCTTCGTTGTGGTCATGCTGAGTCTGATGTGCAGCAGTGACCTGAGCACTGTCAGCTGAGGTTTCCTCATCGTGAGAAGCATGTACTTCCCAGACACTTTCTACGGCAGTGAGTAACAAATTGTCAATCACTGAGCGAGTAGGGGCCAGGATGCCTACTACTTTAAATGGCTTCTCATCGTGAACATTGATGCCATCGTCGGCCAGCCCGTGGCTGGAATTAAACCTGTCTCCCACTTTAAGTCCTAGGTTTCTGGCGACTTTCGCCCCGGCAGTTACCTCCATCACTTCATCCCAAAGCTCACCCTCTGCTACCTCAGCCTCATAGAGATTGACATAGTCGTAGTTGGTACCTACAATGCGTACAGACTGGTAGTTATCGCCCAGTGCCATGGGTATGGTATTGCGAATCAGGCGGTTACGCGACAGCTTTCGGGCTTCTTCCAATGAAATATTTCCCGTTGGATAATCAATGTGAAAGACAGTGGATAAAATGATTTGTAAAGGGCTGCCCTTGGCGCCTACTACCAGATCAATGCCCCGGCTATTTTTGGTTAGTGATTCTTCCATTTGCTGGCTGAGGATCAGGAGCACCGTAATGATGGCTATCCCCAGGCTCAGCAGAAGTATGTTGAGGAGGGTATTCAGAGGTTTGGTCTTGATGTAGCTCCAGCTAAGTACGAATAAGTTCATGGTCTGCCCATTTTATATTGATTGTCAATAACATCTTTTACACGTTGGTCATGCGTGGCGATCACCAGTGTCGCCCGGTATGTATTGGCCTGCTGTTTCAGCGTATTCAGGACACGTTCACAGTTTTCATCGTCCAGACTGGAGGTAGGTTCGTCAGCTAAGATTACCAGCGGATTATTCAAGACGGCCCGTGCAATGGAGGCACGCTGGGCTTCACCCTGACTTAGGGTATGGATGAGTGCTTTTTTCCGATGGCTCAACCCCAGTGTTTCTATGACCTCGTTGACCCTTTGATGGTCTTGTGGCAGACCTGCCATGTACTGTGCTAGCAGCAGGTTTTGCTCCAGTGAGAGGGCACTGATAAGGTGGGGCTGCTGGAATACAAGCCCGATATTCTGCCCCCGGTACTTGTCAAGTGCTGAGCCTTGCAGATCCGCCAGATTTTTATCACCTACCAGGATCTGACCGTTCCGGGGACTGAGTAGTCCAGCCAGCAGATGGAGAAGCGTGGTCTTACCGCTACCGGAAGAACCCAGGATCAGTGCATGATCCCCCTGTGCCACTTCCCAATCGGGGAAAGTAAGTACATCAGATTGTGAAGTATACTGAAACGTAAGCTGTGAAAGTTGGATCATGGTAGCGGTTTATGCCAAAGACCCCCAATTTATGGAGCGGGTACAGGCATTGCAAGCACAGGCGTAAATTTCAAGTAGCCACACTAGTATGCGCGCAGTATCTTTACTAAGACCATGGAGAATACATCAGTATTCTCCATGGTCTGGATGAACAGTCTTTTGCTTTTATCACGGAAAAGCATAATTCCATTAGGATATACTCGGAAATCGGTGATCGCCGCCAGCTTAATATTTTTTTCGGTCTTATCTTCATGCAGAATCAGCCTTTGGTTGGTAATGTAGGCTTTGCCGTGCGCCAGGGTTTTCCAGGCATCGCCTCCCGAAACGAAGGGGAGTGGTTTATCGGAGCGCCAGTAGTTACCCTGTCCCAGGCGTACTCGCAAGGGCTCAAGTGGCAGGTCCTCGTTTGCTTTTAGGTTTTTCTTTTCTTCGTAGGCGTACGCATCAGCAAGAAAGTAACATTGCTCGTTACTTTTTAATTTGATGGGTACATAGATAGACGGAAGTTCTCCGTTTTCAATCTGCCAGAAAAGACGATATTTGGCGAGTTCTGCCTGGGTGGCAGCGTCAAAATCAGGCTCAACGCTTAGATTATCGGCAAGCGCCCGTAGTTCCTGCTCCTCTTCAGGAGAAAGTCGCTCGTCGGCGATGGCACCTTTGACAAACTGTATAATAATGCTCTGTGCTTTGTGCTGGTAAAGAGAATTTACCCAGGATTGGGGAAGCTGCAGGCGGTTCTGAAGTTGTCTCAAAAATTCCAGTTCTTTCTCATCAAGACGGTGATCTTCCAGCGCTGCGTCAAGTTCTCGTTCGTACACTTCCTGGCAAACCTGGTGATTCGCAATTTCTACGGCCTTATCAGTGAGGCCCAGCAGCTTTTTGAGTTTCTTAAGGCATGCAATCTCTTCTTCATCCAGGTGGTTATCGTCAAAGCAGAAGCGCAGATATGTCTTGTACAGCTCCCGAAGTGAGCCATCGCTAAAATCGGTATAAAGATTAAGCTCATATTTATCCAGTATGGTCTGTATATCCTGAGAGGTGACGTCCATAATAGGTGTTTCAGAAAATAGGTTATTGACCTCAGTGACCGCGTTCTTTTCTGATTTCTGCCCTTTGATTCTCTCCCAGAGTGAAGGAGAATCCAGTGACGATTTATAAAAAGCCTTTACTTCTTCCATAGCACAATAACTTAAAGATGAAATCCCTTGACGAACTGCCGGGGGTGTCTACTTTAAATTAACTACTTATCCGAATTTAGTTCACCATTAAACCACGACTTTAGCTAAAAAATGTTAAGATCCGAAAGGATATATTCCGAGGCTTATTCCTATTCCAGTCAAAAGGCATGACCGAATACATTTAGATGGATTTGCTCTTTCTGACCTAGTAAAAACTTTTCTTCCCGGCAAATGATTCTGTTTAGAGATTTATACCTTTTATCGGTTGAAACTTATGCAGATGGAACAAGAAAAAGTAACGATTTTGGGGGCCGGTATTTCCGGACTAGCTACGGCTTACTGGCTGCGAAAGCAGGGCGTGCAGGTGCAGGTACTGGAGAGCCGTACCGAAGCAGGCGGCTCCATGCAGTCCCAGCGTAAAGATGGATTTCTCATAGACTATGGCCCCAACAGCGGGCTGGATACAACCCCTTTGATTGGCGAACTGGTGGAAGAACTGGGACTGCAAGACCAGGTACTCTTTGCCAACCAGGAGGCAAAAAAACGCTATATCCTCAAAGAAGGTAAACTGAAGGCGTTGCCTACCAGCCCGTTTGCTTTTCTAGGCACTTCACTTTTCTCTACTGCTGCAAAATTGCGTCTACTCAAAGAGCCTTTTATTAGAAAAACTGATCCCGGTCAGGACGTAAGTATAGCTGACTTTGTCAGACATCGGCTGGGGGCTGAATTTCTCAATAATGCTATTGATCCCTTCATTTCCGGTATCTACGCGGGCGATCCGGAAAAACTGAGTGTTCGCGCGGCTCTGCCTCGCTTGTACGCATTGGAAGAAAAGTACGGAAGCCTGATCAAAGGGATGATTTCCGGGGCCAAAGCGCGAAGAAAGAATCCTGAGAAATCCAAGCAAAGTGCCCAGCAGTTTTCATTCAAAGAGGGCATGCAGATCCTGCCTAATGCCTTGGCGGCTAGAATGCAGTATGCCGTACAATACGGTTGCCAGGTAAATCATATCAGTCGGGAAGGTGACCAGTACCGGGTCGTTTACGAGAAAGACGGGTATGAGGAAACAATATTAACGCCGGTCTTACTCACCACCATTCCTGCCCATCGGCTGAAAGACAGTTTACTGGCAATGGATAGCCAGTTAGCCATCCACCTGGACGAACTGTACTATCCTCCCGTGATGGTCATGTACCTGGTTTTCCGCCGGGACGCTATCCAACAGCCCCTGGACGGCTTTGGCTTTCTGATACCCGGCCGAGAAGGTCGGGCATTTCTGGGAGCTATTTGGAGTTCAGTAATCTTTCCACATCGCACTGACGATCAGCACGCTGCTTTTACCGTCTTCGTGGGGGGGGCACGCAACCACGATCTGCTGGAACAGGATCTGGAAGTCAAACAGCAAAAGGTGATGCAGGAGTTTAAGCAGATTATGAAAATTCCCCAAGATGAAGACCCCGTGCTGACGGACAGAAAGATGTGGTCCAGGGCCATCCCCCAATACAACATTGGTTATGATAAACATGAGGCTTACTTTCAGGCTTTTGAACAGGCCAACCCGGGCTTCTTCCTGGGGGGTAACTTTCGCGGGGGTATTTCGGTCAGCGATTGCATCAAGAGCTCGGATATTCAGAGCGAGCGCATCCTCAGATACGTCGGCCAGTTAGTAAAATCATAATACCGGTAGATCAGCCCTGTTGCTGCATCTGTCGAAGTGCCTTCCGGAAGTGACTTTCAAAAAGGGAGGCTATAAAATCCCGGTCTTCAGCATCCAGTTGTACGATACCTTGTGTATTGCTTTCTGCCTGATGGGGCGTTTTAATACCGGGAATCACCGTAGATACCTCGGGAAAGCTCAGGACAAAGCTCATGCTCAGTGCTGTTTTACTGATGCCGTATTTGCCACAAAGCGGCCACGCCTCTTCCAGTGCCTCCAGCGATGTGCTGAGTATTTCCGGTGTGAGGCGGAAGTGCCGGTGGTCGTTGATAGCAAAGCGTGTACCTTTGTCAAACTTACCTGTCAGTAGTCCAAACTGAAGGGGCATACGAAAGATGATCCCTTTACCGGATCGGTGGGCTTTTACAAGAAGAGACAGCGCCTGCTGGTTAATCAGGTTAAATACCAGTTGGACGCCATGGCCAGACCACCGATGCCCCAGGCCCCAAAGCCTACTTCACTCACTTTTAGGTCAGTACTACCAAAACTGCGGTATTGCATGAAAAAAATAGGGTTTAGGGGTCAAATATAGGTGGTATCAAAATACGGTAAAGCACCGCAAAATTGCAATAAATGGCCAAAGATGCCGCACCGTTCACCTTTTCTAAGTGGCAGTCTCAACAACTACCTGCCTTTCAGGTTAACCCAGTATGTTCTTCAAAACCTGGATCAGCGAATTTCATCCTGTATTACAGGCACTCATTGCCACCTGTTTTACCTGGTTTGTCACAGCCCTGGGAGCCAGTGCCGTCTTCTTCTTCAAGCGCGTCAACCAGAAAGTGATGGACGGCATGCTGGGGTTTGCTGCCGGGGTTATGATTGCGGCCAGCTACTGGTCGCTGCTGGCACCCGCCATAGAAATGGTTGAGGAGCGAGGAGATGTAGCCAGTTGGATACCCGCTGCGGTAGGCTTCATGCTGGGTGGCGCATTTCTTTTCGGTCTTGATAAAATCCTGCCTCACCTACACATCGGATATCCCACCGAAGAGGCGGAAGGGGTAAAAACCCAATGGCACCGCAGTATCTTGCTGGTACTGGCGATTACGCTGCACAACTTTCCGGAGGGGCTGGCGGTAGGCGTAGCTTTTGGTGCCATTGCAGCAGACATTTCAGGTTCGGCTACCAGCCTGGATGCCGCCCTGGTACTGGCATTGGGGATAGGCATACAGAATTTTCCGGAAGGGATTTCGGTTTCCGTCCCTTTACGGCGAGAAGGACTGAGTCGCCGTAAGAGCTTCTGGTACGGGCAGCTTTCCGGGTTTGCTGAACCAATAGCCGGGGTGCTGGGTGCGGCGGCTGTGCTCTTCTTCCGGCCGATACTCCCTTACGCGCTAGCTTTCGCGGCTGGCGCCATGATCTTTGTGGTGGTGGAAGAACTGATTCCCGAGTCACAGCACCACAAAAATACCGATATCGCTACAATTGGTGCCATGCTGGGCTTTACTGTGATGATGACGCTAGACGTCGCCTTTGGTTAAGTAAAGCGATCATCAGGCTACCAGCAGAAAGTTTATGCCTTCCCGGTAACCTTTGCTCAGCAGGAATTTTCTGATTTTCTCCCTCTGTCCTTGGTTGGCTACATAAGATACCACGAAGTATGTTCCGGGAGGAGCAATATCCTGATAGTGAATGCAGGGACACGTACTAGTTTTTCCCGGTTTGATGTCAATGTAGGCGGCTATCCGGCTGCCTTCAGCTTCCAGTAGTGCGGTTCGCTGTCGGCTCTTGCGTCCGGCTCCCCAGACGACCAGTTCGGGATAGAAAGGATTATGCTGCTGGAGCCATCTGTTGAGGTAGACGGCTTTGATGCTGTAAAAAGCCTCCGGTCGATAGCGCTCACTGCAGCGGGTGAGCCGTTGCGGGTGATCCTGCCAGCGAAGTAGCGGGGTGTCAATTTTTGAAAAACGCACCCCTGCTTCCATCCAGCGGAGCCAAAGCTCAAAGTCTTCGGGAAAATCTCCTTCGTGATAGCCACCGTAATCATCAACCAACCGCTTTCTAAACATCACCGTAGGATGTATCAGAGGCGCATCCACAAAGCGGTTCAGCGAGATTTGCTCTTGGCTGATCAACTGGTTGCACCAATCCAGATATGCGCGGAGCCCTTTCGCCTCTTGTGCTCCGCAATAGTCTGCCTGCGTGGCTACCAGTCCGATATCCGAGTGATCTTCTAAATATTGCAACTGGGTAACCAACCGGTCTATGTAGGCAATGTCATCGGCATCCATGCGGGCGATATAAGGAGCCTTAGCGTGAGTTAGTCCGGTATTCAGCGCTGGTACGACGCCGGAACATTCCTCCCTCAGTAGCCTGATCCTTGTGTCCTGCCGGGCAAGTTGGCGTGCTATAATTGGACTTTCATCGGTGGAACCATTATCAACCAGCAGTACCTCAAAATTTGTAAGCGTCTGGCTCAGAATGCTTAGCACAGCTGATCGGAGGGTGCTTTCAGCATTTCTGAAGGGTAAAATAACGGATATGCGGGGCTGGTCAGAAGGTGGCATAGGCTAAAAATACAGCTGCAATGATGAGCAAACAAGCTATTGACGGAAGAAGGCCATGTTTTGAGAATATATGGTAGTTCTTTATCGTAACTTTTGTTACGTAAGGGCTGAAACATGGCTATAAAAACAGAAAGCCCGAAAACCAGTAATGGTGTCCGGGCCTAAACTGGCTTCTTCATTAATCCAAAATCTTTCTATTGGAAGATGTAGCGTATTCCAAAGTCTATACTAAAGTTATTGGGTTGACTGCTGAAGTTGTAGCCGCTTTCGGTAAGGTCGCTCAGGGCGAAGTTGTAGTTAGGCGCTACCGAAATCGCATAGTTCTGTGTCAGCAGATAGTTGAGCCCGCTGCTGACTACCGCACTGTAGTAGAGTAGTCGATAGGGACTGCTTGCCGAGTTAGCACTCAGGTTTACCGTGCTGAGCTGCCCACTCTCATCGGACAGTCGGTTGTTGAGAAAGAAATTAGCAGCAATACCAGAACTCAGGTTGAAGTTCAGCTTATTGAATTGGAGGTTATACCCTATTTTGAGAGGAACCGAGATGATCTCAAAAGTACTGGTAAGCGGTTGCTCCCGACCGGTAAACCGGGTGCGGGTTCCGCTATTCTGTACGTTTTGAGCATTGGAAACCAGCAGCGGTATACGCTGATTTTGGTTGAAGTCTTCAGCAACCAGCGTGGTAGATGTATTACTGTTCATTTGACCGTAGTCAATACCACTTTCCAGACTCAGGCGTCGAGTAAGCATCATACCTACATCTACGCCGTAGGAAATAGAAAGCTGAGGTCGGTTTTGGAGGCCACTGCTGACATCTTGGGTACTGTAACTTTCAGCAGTACTCTGGGTAAGCAGTCTATCCGCGCTAATAGCTTCAGGAATAACATCTGCATTTGCGGCAAATGCTGAACCACCGCCCCAACTGAAGTTAGGATCAAAGTAGTTGGTGGCCAAGTTTACTCCGGCAAACAACTTACCCTGCTGCTGGGATACGTCCTCTTCTTCCTCCATAAAAGGCTGGGGCACCCGATAGAGTTTGTCCATGCCTTCTGTCCAGTCCGGTCGAGTAGGTTCAGAATTAGCAGGTCCCAACGCTGCCAGAAAGCCCGGAGTGTCATCTGTAATAAAAGAAGGCAACTCGGAAGTCTCTGAACCTGCGTTAAAAACTCTTAACGGGTTGTTATTAGCATTGGTGGCAGTGTTAGCTGTTTTTGACCCGCTGCCTGTTTTGGCATCGGGTTTCTTTGACGGCGTAGCCAATGCCGGGGAGGCTTGCTGATCATTCGTTTTGTCTTCCGGGAAAGCAGGTAACTGTCTCGTCTGATCCTTGGGGATGGTCTTATTGGGCAACTGTTCAGCTGGTTCGCCAGTTTTCTGATTTGACAGGCGATCTTTACCTCTCAAAGCCTTCGGTGCAGACTTTTTTTCCGCAGGCGATGTCGTTTTTGTTTGCTGACCTATGGCGGAGTCACTGTGCTGCAGACTATCCTGCACTATATAGTACCCCAAAACAAGCAGGCAGACAATGCAGGCAGCTGCCAGACTACGATAGAAAATGAATCCCCGGCGATACTTACCTCTTTCCTGTTGGGTAAGTTGGCTGTCAATATTCTTCCAGAGCCCTTCCGAGGGGGCCATTTCTGCATCTTCAAAAGCATCACGCCATTGATCCTCGAGGGCTGACCGATTGTCTTGCATATTAGCCATGTTTTACCTCTCCTGTTTCAGTAATCATATCTTTGATCAGCGATTTAGCACGAGCATACTGAGATTTGGAAGTGCCTTCGCTGATATTTAGTAATTCTGCTATTTCCTTGTGTTTATAACCTTCCACAGCATACAGGTTAAAAATAACCCGGCAGCCCTGTGGTAATGACTGCAAGAGTTTCAGTAAGTCGCGGTAGTTGTAATCAGAAATGAGCACCTCACCGTCGCCTAGTTGGTGCATGTCGTCTATATCAAAATGAGGATACAGATATACGCTTTTGCGGTGGTAGTTTAGCGCTGTATTGATGACGATTCTCTTGATCCAGTAGCCCAGCGTAGACTCTTTACGGAAGCTTTCAATCTTGTTAAAAACCTTGATAAAAGCTTCCTGTAGTATATCTTCCGCATCTTCCCGTTTTTTGCTATACCGCATGCACACCGTAAGCATACGGGCGGCGTATTGGTCGTACAAAGCTTTCTGCATAGCCCGGTCTCCTTTAGCGCATCCGGAGACGAGCGTCTTTTCGTCATGCATTCCTTTACAATTCCAATCTCAGGTTGAAACTCGTTTCTGATACTATGACACGAATGGGTCAGTACGGGTTGGAAAGGCTGAAAAAATAATTTTGGTTCACTCGCGCGGCATCAGTAGGCAGCCTCATAGTCTACTTTGATCTCTATTTGTGTGACACTATCCTTGGTGACAGCAACTGGCTGTAGATTACCTTCTCCATCAAAGAAGCCGGCAAAAAAGCCTTTATTTTCCTTCACCAGTACGGAGTATTGTTCGGGCTTTAGGGCTACACTGAAGTTACCGACAGCGTTGGTTTCTACTTTGGTGACGAGTTCTTCCTGCACATTTACGAAGAAGCCATCCTGGTAGTCAGCTGCATCACGATGGGTCAATTCGTAGATGTAGAGCGTCCGTTGTATTCCTTTACCAGCAGGCTTGCGGATGGCTTTTCCTTGCTGACTTACGCCAGGCATAAGATTCCCTTCCAGCCAGAGCACTTGCCCCCGAATGCCCTGTTCCAGTTTCCGGGGTAAAGGTTCCAGATCAAGATCTGATAAATCACTGTGGAGTCTTTCCATGAAGGCATCTCCTGGATCGCACTTCTCGGTGAGGTAGTTGGGGTCTGTTTCCAGCCAAAGGGGATGATCACGAAAACGTTGGTACTCATGGTGCCCAATCACATACCGGATATCATATTTTTCTGCCAGGTAGCGGATGAGGCCCTGGTTTGCTTCGTACTGCTCTTCAGTAAGAGGATGTTGATCGCCATCGCCTACGTTTTCAATGCCTATGGCGGTATGGTTCAGACCGATGACGTGTCGCCCCAGGAGGGTATCCGGCATGAGTTGGTAAATAGTGCCATCCCGGTCTATGAGGTAGGGTACTGATACATTGAGAGCGCTGGCATTCTGGATGCCGGTACGGCTGGAAGGGAGTTTGCTTTCGTAGAAAGCATGGTAAGAGCCCTCAAAAGTAGGAATGGCAGTCCAGTGTACGACGATCATGGAAGGGTCAATTACCGGAGTAGCCGTCTCAATCCCGTAATGTTCGCGCATGTATTCCAGGGATAGGCGGGTTCGTTCTTCATCAAAAATGATGGGCTTGTCAATGATCTCCGGTAACTTACTGCTGGTACAGGCAAAAAAGGCCAGTGGTAGCACAAGCCAGTCCAGGTAAAAAAAATGCTTCATACGATTCGTTCTGTTTTAGCAGTACGAATTAGTGAATTTTCCTCACAAAGCGAAAATTGACATTCAATGAATAAAGATACCGCCGCGAATTGCTGACCTGGTCTTGCAGAGGGCTAGTCATTATTTTACCCAGCAATTCTAAACCCAGGTTGGTTTTATCGTCCACCTCGGTCAACACCCCAAATCCAGTCAGGGTACCAAAGTTATGGATGACCTTGTTCTCCAGATATGGATCAGAGAGGCGCTGCACGGTGGCTTCATTTACTTCTTCGCCGCTGGTTGCTGATACGACATTCTTGCTGTGGATCAGCAGGCTGTTGGTAACGCCGGCTAACGCATAAAAAGCAAACTTGTCCTGCTGGGCCACATCGTAGGTCAGAAAAAACGGAATCTCCAGGTAGTCCTGTACAAAATCAAGTAGGTAGCGCCGACTCAGTCCGGGATCGTCATAAATAGCGGCGACACGGGTGTTGGAGAAACCTCTCTGAGAATAAAAAACGCCCGTGCCGAAATTGATTCGAGGGTTAATGGATTTTCTCAGATCCAGCCCAAAATCAAAGACGTACATGGGCTCTTCCCCGCTTTGGATCGCGGTTACTTCAGGGCTAACAGCAGAAGACTGTGGAATACGGTATGAGATACCAGGTGCAATGTTGAGCCCCCATCGCAATTGCTGGGCATAAACATTAGTCACTAAACAAGAAAAACATATCAAAAGTAGATATTTACTCATAAGTATGATTTAAGTCTAAAAAATTGCAGGCTTTTAATATACTATTTTTTATCAATTATACATACAACCTTTTGTTGTATTTCTCAGATGAAAAAGTAGGTGAGCAGTGCATAACCGTACTTCATAGTTTGAGAGATTACGTAACTTCTGCCTGCCGGGTTTTTCCACCAGTTGTGTGCATCATAGCCTTCGGGCTCGGAGGCAATTACTCCCACCCGAATGCTTTCAGGTAGGGCTTTGCGGTATAGTAATCCGCTGCGGCGGGCGTGGGTACTTTCGGTAAAGAGGTTGAGCGAAGTCACCGACTGATGTTGAGTCAGCCACTGGTTGACTGTCCGGGCAGTAGTGTGGGTTTTGTTAATCCGTCCCTCAGGTGCTTCAATCAGGATGATTTTAGCTTCTGGTACGCCCATTTTCTTCAGAAGCTCAGTAGTTACACCCGCTTCACTCCGGTGGATAGTTTGTAACTTGTTGCCATCCATCTTACCCCGGTCAAAGTAGGCTGAGTCAGTGCGAGGATGTAGGACCTGCCTGCCTAGCCGGACGAAAGTAACGTAGAGATTTCGGTCTTCCCCGGCTTCCCAGTCGTAGTGGTCATCCTGGTAAGCTACTGCCACTTCGTGGATGGTACTTGTTGGTAGAACGAAACGATGAGTGTCCGGTGCCGCATGTGTCATCCGGCTGCTCACCTCCTGCTGATTGACGTAGACGTGCATACGGGCATAGGCGCCTCCCGCCGGGGTGCTGTAAGCTTTTATCTCTACAGTATCCGCCTGAATGGAGGGCTCTACTGGAAAAACCAGGGCGCCTGGTGAGTGGATCATATAAGTTTCCGGTAACAGGATGCTGGCTACTGCCAGGTATTGGTAATCATTGTTATAGAACTCATTGACTGCCTGGGTCAGGCTCTCTTCAGAAATCCAGCCTTCTACCAGCAGGATATTGGCGTCATTTAGAGGTTCATGCGCGGCCAGGTGGTGGTACCACCATGGGGCTATGGTAGGAAAAACCACTATCAACAGCAGGATGGGAACAATCAGACTTAAAAATATCTTTTTCATGTGTGAACTATCTGCTTACTACATACATGCTCTCCGTTAGCAAGATTAATGAGGCTACTGGTGTTGTAAGTCTTAATTTTATAAATTTCGTGTTAGAAATTTACTGTATGAAAAATAAGAGAAAATATATCGGCCTGCACGAACTGTACCGAAAAGACGCTGATCAGGCTGACCATCTACTTTGGGGACGTGAAACCGATCCTCGGAGCCGTCGGGGTTTTCTTAAAAAAAGTGCCCTGGCCGCAATGAGCACGGTACTGGGAGCTAAAATTGTTTATGCTGATAAAATGCCTGGTGGACTGATACCGGCAGCCTTTACCGAACAGCAAGATGACTTTACCCTGGAAGGTAAGCACCCGGATCTGGTAATCCTGAATGACCGTCCCTGGAATGCCGAGACTCCTCCTCATCTGCTGGACGACCGCATCACTACTGCTGACACGCTGTTTGTACGGAATAATGGTAATCCGCCCACGGGAGTTGACCCTGATCAGTGGACGCTGACCGTAGAGGGAGAATCGGCCCGACAAGCTAAGACTTACACGCTTCAAGAACTAAAAAGCCGTTTTCCTCAGCATACGTACCAACTCACTGTTGAGTGCGGGGGCAACGGCCGCAGTGAGCATAACCCACCAGCCAAGGGCAACCAGTGGACAACTGGTGCTGTAGGATGCCCTGAATGGACCGGTGTTAGGTTGCGGGATGTGCTGGAAGACGTTGGTATACGGGAAGATGCCGTTTACATAGGCTACTACGGCAGCGATACCCACCTGAGTGGTGATCCGGATAAGGTAGTCATCTCGCGAGGTGTGCCTATGCGCAAGGCACTGGAAGACGAATCCCTTATAGCCTGGGCCATCAATAGTGAGGATTTGCCTCTGATGAATGGCTACCCACTTCGGCTGGTGTTTGGAGGCTGGCCGGCGTCTACTTCGGGAAAATGGCTTAATCGTATCGTAATTCGTAACCAGGTACATGACGGTCCCAAAATGGGAGGGTACTCTTACCGGGTGCCTTGTGAACCAGTAGCTCCGGGCACAAAAGTACCTGAAGATCAGATGTGCATCATTGAATCTATGCCGGTCAAGTCACTGCTTACTTATCCCAGGTCAGGAGCTCGCATTCCGGAAGGCAGAAAGCTGGATATTCGTGGCCATGCTTGGGCTGGCGATTTGTCGGTCAAAGAAATGCACTATTCCATTGATTTTGGCGCTACCTGGCAGCGCTGTAAACTGGAATCGCCTGTTAATAGGCTGGCCTGGCAGCACTGGCAGGCGCAGTTGGATTTTCCTGAAAAAGGTTACTACGAAGTTTGGGCCCGGGCCATTGACAGTGCGGGGCGAATGCAGCCCATGCTGGTTCCCGGCTGGAATCCCCGGGGTTATCTGAATAATGCCTGTCATCGTATCGCAGTGATGGTGGTTTAAATCTAGACTTCATGATACAACAGAAAAAAATATTATTTGCACTCGTACTCTTTTTAATCGCCGGTGTGCTTAGTTTTTGCAATCAATCTCAGGAAACCAGAGAACCGGCGCAGGAAACAGACGCTTCCTTGAAAGTTCAGGCTAGTGACAGCCTGGATGTCGTTACAGGACTGGTAGTTGACGATGCCCTGCCGCTGGTAAAAGGTAATTGCGTAGGATGCCACTCAGCCAAGCTGATTACCCAAAACCGGGCTACGCGTGAGGGCTGGAAAAGCATGATTGTCTGGATGCAGGAAACCCAAAAGTTATGGGATCTGGGGGAGAACGAGGACGAAATCCTGAATTATCTTGCCGAACACTACGCTCCTGAGCAGGTAGGCAGGCGACAGAACCTGGAGAATATGGAGTGGTATGATCTGGAAGAGTAAAAAAAAGATCATAAGTAACGTGCACGAAGCCACTGCTCCCATCGGGTAGTGGCTTTATGTTGGAGTTGGCGCCGTCCAGCTTTGCACAGCAGCTGTGCGAATACGAACACTTTCTAAAACAAAAATCCCTCTAAAAGAGCATTTAGAGGGATTTTGAGAGCTGGCATGGCAATTGGCTTACTCACTGTGAAACAGCATTAACCAATTTATACAGTAAGAACTCAAATTAAGTAGCCATGACAACTGTTATCAACATTAACCCAAATTTATTCATTGACATTGAAGGTGCATTTGTCACACCTACGTTGGACCAAACACTGATCCGGAGATCTGCAGTTCCATTCTCTCAGCTACGAGGTGGTAAGTTTCGCCGTATCTTTAATCGGCATGCTACCGCCTATCACCGCTAATAAGTAGAAAAGTACGAAAGTTTAGCCAATTTTACGAACCGCTCGGAAGATTGGTTTTTGCTTTTTTATCGCAGGGAAGAAATAATCACCCTAGGTACTCCCTGCTGCTCCATGACTTTTTCAAACTGTTTGAGCTCGTTATTCAGGATTTGCTGATAGTCTTGTCTCTTTTCCGCCAGCTCTTCTTTCAAGTCTTCAAATCGTTGATAACAGCCATCAGTAGGCCGGGCATCCTGGCCGTGAACCACCGTATATAGATAGCTGAACTGATTGTCCAGTTTCACTGGGTAGTTTATCGGGTCTTGTGAGCTTTCGCTACGGGTCTGTATCAGTTCTTCTTCCAGGGCGTCAAGCTTTTCTACCAGTTGATGGCATGGTTGCTGAAGTTGCTCACCGTAGTTGGTTTCTTTACTGCGCTGGGTGATAGACCGAGCCTGCTCCCGTAAGTCACGCAGGCTACTGATGAGATGATGTACAGCGCTGAGACTATCTCTAACGGCTTTTTCCAGGTCAAACTGGGCGTGTAGTTCTTCATCAGTGTATTGCCAACGCGGATCCTGGGCAACCTGCAACGGTTGCTCCAGCGTTTGTCCTGAATTGCTAAGGCGTACCGTGTATTTTCCGGGAGGTGCCTTGGGCCCTCCGGTATAGCTCAGCGACATGATGGCCCTTTCAATGAGTTGGGGCTCGAGGTAGGTGAGGTCCCAAACAAAACGATGCGCTCCCGCAGCAGAAGATAGCTCGGACGCACTCTCTACGCTATTGAAGCCTTTAACTAACTCTCCCTGGCTATCCAGGATTTCCAGTCTCAGGCTGTCAACATCTGCTGCCAGGTAGTAATAAATCAGAGCGCCTTCGGGCCGGTTCTCTGGTATATTCTCGCCCCGGTAACCATTTAACTGGGTACGGTATGCCGCATTTGGTTGAAACAATATCATCTCCTGAGAAGCGGTTTCTTCAACCATCTGATGGAGGGGTGAAAGATCATCCATGATCCAGAAAGAGCGTCCCTGGGTCGCCACGATCAGGTCTTGGTGGTACACTTTGAGGTCAGTAACAGGAGTTGCTGGTAAATTTAGCTGAAAAGGTTGCCATTGATTACCATCATCAAAAGAGATAAACATACCAAACTCGGTACCGGCATAGAGCAGACCTTCCCGGTCGGGGTCTTCACGTACCACTCTTACAAAATGGTCGGCAGGTATACCCTGAGTCAGTTTTTTCCAGCTTTGTCCGTAGTCATGGGTCTGGAAAATATAGGGGTTGAAATCATTGTCACGGTACTTATAGACGGCTACCGTAGCTTTTCCAGGCTGATGCGGAGAAGGCTCAATGCTGTTGATGGTGCCTTCCTTAGGCATATCGGGAGGCGTGATGTTGGTCCAGTTACCTCCACCATCACGGCTGATATGCAGCAGTCCGTCGTCGCTGCCGGCCCAGAGTACGCCTTCTTCCAGGGGGGATTCTTCCAGTGCGAAGATGGTACAGTACAGTTCTACACCAGTATTATCATTTTGTATGGGTCCACCGGGTATTTCTGCCAGGTAGGTCTGGTTATTGGTCGTCAGGTCGGGACTGATAACCTCCCAACTTTGCCCTTCGTCAGTAGACTTGTGGACGTAGTTGGAAGCATAGTAAATCACGTCCGAGTCATGTCGTGAGATAAAGATGGGGGCATTCCACTGGAAGCGGTACTTAAGTTTATTAGGATCAATGCCGTCGTTCAGATCAGGATACACTTCCACGCTACGAAGGTGGCCCTGCGTACGGTCCAGGCGGGTCACGATACCGATGTAATTACCGGCGTATATGATATCGGGGTTTTCAGGATGTACAGCAATGTGACCACTTTCGCCGCCCCCCACACTGAGCCAGTCCTGTAGTGGATCCAGGTTACCCAGACCCTGGCTAGGTACGGAGATGGTAGAATTATCCTGTTGTGCTCCATATAAACGGTAAGGAAACTGATTGTCTACGGTGACCCGGTAGATTTCGGAGGTAGGCTGGTTATTCTGCGTAGACCAGGATTTACCACCGTTGAAACTGATGTTTGCCCCGCCATCATTACTCTGAATCATGATATCCGGGTCAGTAGGATTTAGCCAAAGATCATGATTATCCCCGTGGGGGACAGAGATTCTATCAAAGTTTTTTCCATCATTGAGTGATTTATAAAAGCCAGTATTCATCAGGTAAAGCGTATGCTCCTGCTGCGGGTCGGCAAAAATGCGCGAGTAATACCAGGCACGTTGCCGATATTCGTGCTTACGGTTGATGCGTTGCCAGCTTTTACCGGCATCTTCCGACATATAAAGACCCCCCTGAGTTTCATCCAGCGCTTCCTGTATCACCCACACACGCCGGGAGTTGAGAGGGGACACGGCAATACCCACTCGGCCCACAGTACCGGAAGGTAAGCCACCCTCCAGTTTTTCCCAGTGGTCACCACCGTCAACGGTCTTATACACGCCTCCTGAAGGACCGCCGTCAATAATTGTCCAGGGTTTACGCTCGGTTTGCCAGGCGCCTGCGTAGAGTACCCGCGGGTTATTGGGGTCCATAACCAGGTCAACGACGCCGGTACTATCATTGACATACATAACTTTTTCCCAGTTCTGACCGCCGTCTTTCGAGCGGAAAACACCTCTTTCAGGAGAGGGGCCGAAGATGTTACCCAAAGCGGCAGCATAAACGAAATCAGGATTTTCGGGGTGAACCTGGATTTTTCCGATTTGACCGGCGTTTTCCAATCCTACTGGTTCCCAGGTATTACCTCCATCCAGTGATTTATACATGCCCTTACCAGGAGAAATGTTACCGCGAGGTGAAGCCGAACCGGTACCCACATAGATCACATTTGGGTCGCTGGTAGCTACTTCAACAGCACCGATGGAGCCTACCGGGATGTAACCGTCGGAAATATTTTCCCAGTGGGTACCGCCGTCCTCGGTTTTCCAGACACCTCCGCCGGTGGTGCCCATAAAAAAGATGAGTGGCTCTTCTGGTATGCCAGCCACTGCCGTGCAGCGGCCTCCACGAAAAGGGCCTACCATGCGATAGGATAAAGCATCAAACAGTTTGGGTGAGACTTCATAAGTTTCAGTTTTGGATTGCTTTTTTCTCTGTGCAGTCGCATGATCACTGATCGAGAGATAGCAGAACAGTAGCGTAATAAGGATCTTAATATTCATAGTTTACAGGAAAGAAATAAGTGCCTCACAATTTACTAGCGTTGTGTTTAAATCCATAGCCAGTGTTACACATCTGCTGATTTTTTAGCTATTTTTGCCCTAAAAAAAATATAAATATGCCTGATCATATTTCATTGGAGGCTTACGAATATGAACTTCCTGACGAACGAATCGCCCGTTTTCCGCTTAGCAAGCGGGACCATGCTAAGTTGCTCCACTTCCAGCAGGGAAATATAGTGGACAGGGTTTTTTATGAACTGCCGGAGTGGTTGCCGGACGGTAGCCAGCTTTTTTTTAACAATACCAAAGTGATTTCTGCTCGTCTTTTTTTTCAAAAGGAGAGTACGATTCAGGGACCGGGAGCAAATATTGAGATTTTTCTCCTTAACCCTTTGTCGCCCAGTACGATCATCGGTGAAGCCATGCTGACCAGAGAGCCATGTAGCTGGCACTGTATGATCGGCAACCAGAAGAAGTGGAAGGGCGGGCAGATTTTGCACCGTGAGCTAACGGTCGGAGAGGTGGAACTGGTGCTACGGGCAGAAATTGTCAATAGAGAAGAGAAGGTCGTCAGGTTTATCTGGGATTCGCCAGAAGCGCATTTTGTAGATATTGTGGAAGCAGCCGGGCAGGTGCCTTTGCCTCCCTATCTTAAAAGAGAAGCTACGGAAGAAGACCGTCCCCGCTACCAGACCGTTTATTCCAAAAAAGAAGGTGCTGTAGCTGCACCTACGGCTGGGTTGCATTTTACGCCTGAAGTACTGCATAACTTAGAAGATAAAGGTTTTCCGCAGCACTACCTGACATTGCACGTAAGTGCAGGTACCTTTCAGCCTATCAAAGAGAAGGACGTCCGGCAACATCCGATGCACTCGGAACAGGTACTCCTGAGCCGTGACAATGTAAAAAGTGTTATGAAAGCGAAGGGGCCGATTATCGCGGTAGGAACCACATCAGTGCGTACCCTGGAGAGCTTATACTGGTATGGCGTGATGCTCAGCCAGGATCCTGAAGCTAATTTCAAAGTTCCCAAACTCATTGCCGAAGCGACGCCGGAAAACAATATCCTGTCACTTTCGGAATCCATGCAGGAAATTTTGAATTACATGAAGCGGAAGCAGTTGGATCAGCTAATGGGGGAGACAGAGATTTTTATTTTTCCCGGCTACAAATTTAGGGTCATTGAAGGGCTGATTACCAACTTTCATATGCCAAAGTCTACTTTGGTTTTACTGATCGCAGCACTGGTAGGTGATGATTGGAAAAAAATATATGCGCATGCGCTGAAAAACAGCTATCGCTTCCTGAGCTACGGAGATTCTTCGTTGCTGATGCCTTGAGAGATTTGAGCACCAAACTTGAGTGATGCTGAGTCCAGCTTTTTCAAAATAAATGCTCTTCTTTTCTTACAGAATCTAGCGATCTGCTCAGCATGGTACTCCCATTCGTCTACTGAAGAAGGAGTGCCCCAACGAGCTATGTGAGCAGGCATCACAGGAGATAACTGCTCACGAATACTTACTACGGCTTGTTCCACTTGTTTTTGCGATAGGTCTGTCAATAGTAATTCGCGATAGCGCTCTAGGTATTTGTTGCGATAAAAACCATATTGAATCAAACTGCTGTGCATCTGACCTACATACGTAAGTACGTAAAAATCCAAACTATTCAGGAAAGGATGCGTAACTTCATCTATCTGATAATAACGGTCAGGTAATTTGAAAAAGTCATCAGTGTGCTTGAAGTATTCTTTTACATAATCTAAGGAGAAATCCGTATCGTAAATCACCAATCTATCCCTTAACAAGTATACATAATTGATTGAAATACAGAGTTGTACGAAATAAGTCTTAAACTTCTGAATATGAGAAAGTTACCAGCTTCTAGGTTGGTTTTAAATACGCATGATTCTTCATAAGTAGACAGGTTAAACGCACTAACCAGTGCAATAGTGGCGTATAATCTGGGTAAGGTAGCTATCGTCCCATGCGGCTTTTTTGCGCCTCACCTTGATGCTATGCTTGTCATCCATCTGTTTGAGTAATTGCAAAGACAGCTTTCTGAGTGTGTTGCGGTTCTGCGCCCCGTGCTTAGTGTTGGTACGGCAGCGGTCTTCAGCAAAACTAACGTCCAACTGCCAGTGTAGTTGGTTCTCTACGCTCCAATGTTGGCGTACTTTTCGGTTAAAGTAAGCCGGGCTTTCGGCCACATCGCTTAAATAGAAGCGGTACTCTTCCTGGCACTTGGTGTCAGTTTCCCGTACGGCGTGCACCATGATGATGGATTGAATATTCTTCCAGGCCAGTGTTTCTTCTAACAAATCAGTACGAGTAGTCACATAGCAAGTGCGCGTTTCTATACGCCCCGAACCAAAAGCGGTATCTTTATGGCAAGTCATACCCGTGTGCTGACTCATCATGTAGTCATGCACTTGCTCAAAGGTACACTTTTGATTCTTCTTCAAGGATAGTAGACAGTGCCCCTGCTTATCTACAATCTGCTCAGCAATGGCCGGTGTATTGGCAATCGCGTCAATACTGACCAAAGCCCCCTTGACATCTAAATCTTCCAATAGGGCCGGTATGGCTGCCGCCGGCCCGGTTTTCTCGTTGCTTTTCTCTTCAGTTTTACACTGGCCCAGCATCAGTTGTTGTTCGCATGCCCAGGCACTCACTACGCATACCCCGCTGTTGCGCATGCCCGCTTGTGCGGTTCCTCGTAATACTTTGCCGTCTAACTGATATGGTGAGCTTCCAAAAACTCGCCTAGTGTACCGATTACAAAGATAACTAACTATTTTTTATCTTTGCCCCATGGCAC
>CAZZGE010000030.1:0-32938 GCA_964653665.1 uncultured Porifericola sp.
ATAAGCACATACGATAGCAGGTAAACCCCAATCAGTACGGCAGACTTGATAAATAACTCCCGGTTACCGTACCGTGTGATATGATTATCCCGGAAGTAATGGTTGACTCTCTTGCGTAAAGTAGGGAAAAAGGCGGATTGGTCTCGGTTAACAAATTTGATCTGAGCTTTCATAGTCAGCTATAATATTTCTTAAAGATGTATGATAATCCCGGCATCGTGCCGGAAAAGCTGCATATTTTGGAAATGATACCCTTCGTAGCAAATCTGAAAATGCAATGGAAAAACATGTATTTCATAAATACAATGGCAAAACCAGGAAGCAGCGGGCATCCTTACCTTTGCCTAATGTTGTGTAAAAATTATGGGAAAGTGGAAAAAGAGAGTCAATAACTTCTTTTTCCGAAATCCGGCAATGGTCTATCGTCTGCCATGTCAAAGATAAGGCTTAGTTCCTCCAAAGCGAAATATTACTTATGAATAGTTTTTGGACAGCTCACAAAAGAACTGTCAACTAAAATCACCAACCAAGTACTGGATTGCAGTCTATTTTCATCATCTTGCCTGCCTATGTCTGAAATACTATACGCCATGGAACTGCTGGGTACGCTAGTGTTTGCAATCAGCGGCATCATCGCAGCTGGAGAACAAAAAATGGATCCTTTCGGAGGTGCCGTAATTGCCTTCGTCACTGCACTGGGCGGAGGTACGATCAGAGATGTGCTGATTGGTAGCTTACCCGTAGGCTGGATGCTGAATACGCAATATATTTATGTGATTTTTACGGCGGTATTCGTTATGCTACCTCTGAAAAAATATATCCTTCGCCTGAGCCGCACCATGATTCTTTAAGAATCGGATTGTTCACCATCCTGGGGTTACAGAAGACGCTTGATGCTGGCTTTCCTCCCCTGGTTGCAGTGATGATGGGTACCTTGTCGGCGGTATTCGGCGGTGTCATTCGTGATATTTTTTCCAACCGGATACCCCTGATATTCCTCAGCGAAGTCTACGCTACTGCCTGTATTAATGGCGGGCTGCTATTTGTACCACTCCTTAACCTGGATGTACCCGTACTCTTCGCTACTCTCACGGCCATGATTTTCATTACGCTGCTACGTATACTGGCAGTCAGATTTCACTGGCAACTCCCTACACTTTCCTGAGACTGCCGCTACCCGTAAGCCAGCGTTCGGCATTGCTTCTACATCCTGATAGATGGTTAGAAATCAAATAGTCCGGAGTCAAAACATGAACGATCCGTAAAAAAAAGCGCAGCGTAAGTACTGCCCCCTGACTTTCTTTGGCCTGTATGAGACTAGAGTAATGTCGCTTCCAGATCTATTTTTGTACCGGCCAGTACCTTGGATACGGGGCAGTTTTCTTTTGCACCCTGAGCGTACTTATTAAAATCTTCTTGGCTGATACCGGGGATTTTGGCATGCGTAACCAGCTTGATATTGTTGATGGCAAAACCTCCATCCTCTGGAACCAGGCTTACGTGGGCTTCAGTCTTAACACTTTCCGGGGAGAAACCCGCACCTTCCAGTTCAGCAGAAAGCGCCATACTATAGCACCCAGCGTGGGCTGCTCCAACGAGTTCTTCTGGATTAGTACCACTGCCTTCTTCAAATCGGGATTTGAAACTGTACGGACCTTCAAAGGCTCCACCGCCCAGGGCCATCTTACCTTCACCGCCTTTAAGGCCACCTTTCCACTCTGCATTTGCTTTTCTGGTTGCCATATGTAATATATTTAGGGTTAAAAAAATAGCACTATCTTCAAAACGTCTCAACTTGAGAAAAGTTAACAAACGAACGTAATTGCTATTTATTAGAGCAAGAGTCACATATGAGAATAAGCATATAACCATGGATAAAAAAGAATTGGTGGAACACCATCGCCTCAAGCTACGTCAACTACGACTGAGCGATTATGAAGACATACGGGAAATCATGAGGATTGTCTACGCACAGGCAGGGGGCGCCTGGACTAAAAAGGAATATCGTAACCAGCTTACTAAATTTCCCGAAGGCCAGATTGGTATTGAGGTGGACGATAAAGTAGTAGCAGGAGCGATGAGTATCATCGTAGACTACCGTAAGTTCGGTGATAAGCATACCTACGAGGAGATTACTGGCCACGGAAAGTTTGACACTCACGATTATGAGGGCGACACCCTGTACGGTACCGATGTGTTTGTGCATCCTGAGTACCGGAATATGCGCCTGGGCCGCCGTCTTTATGACGCCCGTAAAGAGCTGTGCGAAAACCTGAACCTGCGGGCAATTATTGCCGGAGGTCGTATTCCTGGCTACCAGGAATACCGAGACTCTATGACGCCAAAGCAGTACCTTGAAGAGGTAAAAAATAAGGAGATATACGATCCGGTGCTTAGCTTCCAGCTGGCAAATGATTTCCACGTACGCAAAATCATCACTCACTACTCCGAAGACGATAAGGCCTCCCACTACTACGCTACACTGCTGGAGTGGATCAACATCTACTACGATGAGTCAGAGAAGCTGATCGGCGGTACCAAATCTATCGTCAGGTTAGGCGCAGTACAGTGGCAGATGCGGCGCGTCGTATCACTGGAAGACCTGCTCCACCAGATGGAGTTTTTTGTGGACACTGTTTCCAGCTACAATGCTGACTTTGTGATGTTCCCTGAGTTTTTTAATGCTCCTCTCATGGCCATGTTCAAAGAGGTAGATGCCGCTGATGCCGTGCGTATGCTAGCCGACTACACAGAAAAGATCCGGGATAAAATGCAGGAAATGGCTATATCTTATAACATCAACATCATTGCCGGCTCCATGCCAGTCTATGAAGATCACAAGCTCTACAATGTGAGCTACCTGCTGCATCGGGATGGCAACATTGACGCCCAGTACAAGCTCCATATTACTCCAGATGAACAAAGCTACTGGGGATTACAGGGTGGCGACAGTATCAAGGTATTCAAAACTGATGCTGGCCGTATCGGTATCCTTATATGCTACGACGTGGAGTTTCCCGAGTTGAGCCGCATCATGGCAGAGCAGCAGATGGACATTTTGTTTGTACCGTACTGGACCGACACCAAGAACGCTTATCTCCGGGTAAGAAGGTGCGCACAGGCCCGGGCCATTGAAAACGAGTGTTATGTCGTAGTGTCCGGTAGTGTAGGTAACTTACCGCGGGTGGAAAATATGGACATACAATACTCACAGTCGGCCGTATTTTCTCCTTCAGACTTCTCGTTTCCCCATGATGCTATCGTAGCGGAGGCAACACCCAATACAGAGACTACGCTGGTTTCTGACCTTGACCTGGAGTTGCTTAAGAAGATCAGGACACAGGGTAGCGTACGTAATCTGCAGCAGCGACGTAAAGATCTTTACGAGGTAGTCCTGAAAAAGAGTCCGCCGCTGGCCAATACCAGGCAGAAGAGACCCGTGGTAAGTGCCCCTTCCGACGAAAAAGAGGTAAGCATTTAAACAGATAACTGAAGATGTCAACAGAGAGGCAGCAGGTCAACAGATTTGCCTTTTTTTGTTTGGCGATGATTTTATCCAGATGCTCTTTTTTTTCCGCATAAAATTTTATTCAGTTCCAATTTACCGACATGTTTTTAGAGCATTTCTTTGTCCTATAAAACTTAGCCTTTATTTTGAACTCATCAATCATTTATTACTCAATCATCATGTTTTACACGATCTGTCGCTACCTATCCGTCTTTGCACTTTTTGTATTACTGGCTTCCTGTGAGCCAGATAGCAAAGAAGCCACCCTGGTCATTCTCAATGCCAATGCCTACACTGTCAATCCTGATTTGCCAAAAGCGCAGTCCATTGCGGTAATGGATGATACGATCGCCTACGTGGGTGAGGGTAATGAAGCAGAAATATTTGTAGGAGAAAATACCCGGGTTATTGACCTGCAGGGCAAAACGCTTACCCCAGGCCTCATAGAAGGCCACGCTCACTTTATCGGCGTGGGTGTTAACAAAATGAACCTGGACATGCTGCAGGTAAAGAGCTACGAGGAGATGCTGAAGATGGTAGCCGAAGCTGCGAAAAATACCCGCCCCGGCGTATGGATCACTGGCCGTGGCTGGCACCAAGACAAATGGGACTCTCTCCCTCCCACGATGGTCAAAGGCTTTCCTACCCATGAAGGTCTTAGCGAAGTTGCCCCGGATAATCCGGTCTACCTGAAGCATGCTAGTGGCCATGCTGCCTTAACCAACGCAAAAGCGATGGAAGTAGCCGGGGTCATGAACATCAACCAGGAAGGGCCTGAAGTGCAGGAAATAGCTGGTGGCGAAGTCATTCGTGATGAATTGGGCAACCCCAGTGGTATTTTCAATGAAAACGCCATGGGCCTGGTTACGGAACACATACCTACCCGCACATTAGAAGGAAACATCCGTGCTGCTGAGTTGGCCATGCAGGAATGTCTGGAGCATGGGATTACTTCTTTTCAGGATGCCGGCATTACCAAAGACATTGAGCGTCTGTACCGTAAACTGGCAGAGGAAGGAAAAATGAAAGTGCGCGTCTGGGCTATGGTCAGCGGCCGCGACTCAGTACTACTCAGCGAATACTACGAAAACGGTCCAGCCATCGGGTTGGGAGACAACTTTCTTACCCTCCGCAGCATTAAGCTCTATACCGATGGCGCCCTGGGCTCACGCGGTGCCTGGCTCCTGGAGCAATACACGGATATGCCCGGCGAATATGGCCACGAAACCACCCCGATGAAAGCGGTTTATGAAACTTCGCTCAAGGCCCTGGAAAGCGGCTTGCAGGTATGTTCCCATGCCATTGGCGATCGGGCCAATCGTGAAGTGCTAGACAATTACGAAAAGGCGTTTCAGGAGAAGTCCGAACTGGCTCAGGACCATCGCTTCCGCATTGAGCATGCCCAGCACCTGAGTGCCGAAGATATACCCCGCTTCGGTGAACTAGGCGTTATTCCGGCTATACAGGCGGTCCATATGTCATCGGATCGTCCCTGGGCTATTGAACGATTGGGCAAAGAAAGAATCGTAGAAGGCGCCTATGTCTGGCGCAAACTCTTAGACAGCGGCGCCAAAATCGTAAACGGCACCGACGCCCCGGTAGAGCCGGTCAATCCCATTGCCAGCTTTTATGCTTCAGTTTCTCGTAAAACACTGGCTGGTGAGCCAGAGGGCGGTTATGAGCCTTCGCAAAAAATGACCCGCGATGAAACGCTACGCTCCTATACATTGGACGCAGCCTACGGTGCATTTGAAGAAGACATCAAAGGCTCCCTGGAAGTGGGCAAGCTGGCAGACTTCACCGTTTACTCACAAGATCTGATGCAGGTAGCCGAAGACCAGATTCTCAACACTCAGGTGGATATGACCATTGTAGGTGGCGAGGTTCTTTACGAGCGGCAGCTCTGATTAACTATTCAACTGGTACTTCTTGAGCAACCGGTAAAAAGTATGCGGGAGACAAATCTTCAGGCCGCTATCAGGTGCTTGTGTATCAGGCCAGACAGTTCCTGAGTAGAAATTTCTTTTTTGTCAATAGAGAGTTCAAAAAGCTCTACTGTTTCTTTAAACATGGGCCTGAAGTCAAACCGCTGGCGGTGGTCGTAAAAAAAGTCGTCCATGTAGGTAAAGAGATCATAAATAATCTTGTCGGCCGGGATTTCCTGATGCAGGATATTTTGGAGACTTTCTTCCCGGGGAATAAAACAGATGCTGGACGAGTCGGTAGGAAAATGCCAGTTCAGGTAAAAGTAAAACTTCAAGCCGTCAAGTTCAATCGTGTTCATGCTGTGCTTATTTTGATCATGACAATAATTTCTTAATTTTATTATGTTATTTCAAACAAAAACCTGATTTTTTATACAAAAGTTTAGTTTTACCCGCATTTTAATAAAACTAAATCATTTACTGCAGTCAGCCAGCCCATTGGGATGAAAGCCAGCATGCAGTAAAATAAGTGTAAATTAATAGCTGCTACTACCTGTTCATTAACGAACATTCGTGTTCGGCTGTGGACATCTTTGCCGTAAAAAAGGCTCTTGGCACCGGTTGAGAACCTTTTTTTGAATTGGCACATATTTTTCTCTTACCGAGAATACCAAACAGCCGAAGCTATGTTTGCCAACTATTTCAAAATAGCCTTTCGTCGGCTTGTCCGTCAGAAATTCTTCTCTCTTATCAATATCTGGGAACTCGCTATCGGGCTGGCTACCTGCCTGCTCATCCTTAGCCTCGTCATTGATGAACTAAGCAACGATCGTCATCACGAAAATGCCGACCAGATTTACCGATCATCAGGCAAGAGCAGGAGGTTATCAGCTACGTGAAAGAGGCCTGGAAAGATCGTACGTACCACATGCCCTTTGAGTACTTTTGGATGGATAAACGGTACGATCGTTTATACCAGTTAGAGCAAAAACTGGGAAAGATATTTACAATATTTTGTATGCTGGTGCTTTTTGTAGCCAGTCTGAGCCTGTTTGGCTTCTCTTCATTTACCGCTGAACACCGTACCAAAGAAATTGGCATCCGAAAGGTGCCGGGCGCCAATGCTATACAGATCGTACTTTTACTGACGCAGGGTTTTATCCGACTGGTGCTGATTGCTATACTCATTGCCCTGCCACTGGCCTACTACGGTACGTATCAGTGGCTGGAAGACTTTGCTTATCGTATGCGCCTGAATATCAGCACCTTTATCATACCCGGCATTCTGGCAATTGTCATTGTCTGGCTTATAATCAGTTATCAGTCGCTAAAAGTAACTATCAATAAGCCAGCCGCCTCTTTGAGAAACGAATAATGTAATTCTTAATATTTAGACTGCATGTTACGAAACATCTTCCTCACTACGCTATGCAACCTGAAACGCCATAAGGTAAATACGCTGATCAATACAGTCGGCCTGGCAGTGAGCATCGCCTGTGCTATCTCCATCTTTGCGCTTATCCGGCACGAATTATCTTTTGATCATTTCCATAGCAAAGCAGACCGTACCTACCGAGTCGTTGGGCATTACCAATCACCGGATGGACTGGTCAAACAGGGACATGTCACTTTTCCACTGGCCAGCGCTATCCGTAAGGACGTTCCTGAGGCCCGTTTGGTCTCGCAGGTTTATAATGAAATGGAAGCTGTTGTAAAGGTGCCTACCGAGAACGGTAACTACAAACTTTTTGAGGAAGACGAAATGGCCTATGCCGACCCATTTTTCCTGCAGACTTTTGATTACACCTTCCTGGCGGGTAACGCTGAACAGGCACTGGAAGCTTCGGAGGATGTGGTGCTTACCCGCGAACTTGCCGACAAGTTCTTTGGTAACCAATACGAAGACCGCTACGCTGAGCTATTAGGCAAAACACTTTTGATTAACAAGCACCCGCATGAAATCTCGTCGGTAATTGAGGATATTCCCAGAAACTCCAACGTCACCTTCAACCTCCTGCTGCCTTACCAGACTTTTGAAAACCTTAACAAAGACTGGGTAGATAACTGGTATAATACCAATTCGGGCAGCTATGTTTTTATCACCATGGAAGAAGGGCAGACACCCGAAGAAGTAGAAAAGCGATTCCCCCAGTTAGTAAGTAAATATTACAACGAGAAAACCGCTACCCGCAAGTCATTCCATCTACAGCCTCTCACTGATATTCATACCAATGAGGATTATGACGGCACCGTATATGCCACCCCTTCGGTACTCATTACTGCCTTTGTAATGATGGGCATCATCGTCATGCTTACCGCCTGTATCAACTTTATCAACCTGGCTACCGCCCAGTCGGTCCGGCGGGCTAAAGAGATCGGCATCCGGAAGACGCTGGGTAGCCTACGTCGGCAAATCATCGTGCAGTACATGGGCGAAACACTGCTGCTGATTGTTATTGCCACCCTGATCGGGCTTTGGCTCGCGCAGGAATTTATCCTGGCGTTCAATAGCTACCTTTCGGTAGTCATTGATTATGGCTTGCAACTGGACTACACTGTATTCTACTTTCTGGTAGCACTGCTGCTGCTTACTGTACTGCTGGCCGGCTACTATCCGGCGCAAGTACTGGCTTCTTTCCGTCCGGCGGAGGCACTCAAGCAGTCATTTTCTGACAAAAATACCGGGTTTGCCGGTAAATTTTCCCTGCGAAAGACACTGGTTGTGGTTCAGTTCGTCATTTCCCAGATTCTGCTGATCGGTACTATTGTGGTAGCTGCGCAGATTAACTATGCCCGCGAGGGTGACCTGGGCTTTAGAAAAGATAATATAATCATGGCTTATCTGCCCGAAAATGACTGGCAGAAGGTAGAGGCTTTCCGGCAGGAACTTAGTAACTATTCGGATATCAGGCACTACTCCTTTTTTTCGGCGCCCCCTATGTCCAGTAGCAATAGTTGGGGTAGTTACTATAATCCGGCTGACCTCAGCGATGAGAAACACGGCCTCCTCCGGAAATTCATTGACCCCAGCTACATCCAGACTTTTGACCTGGAACTGCTGGCAGGTCGTAACCTTACCGAAAACGATAAGGTCTTTCTGAATGACAGTACAAAACGCTACAATGCGCTGCTTAACGAAGAGGCTGTCCGCACCCTGGGTTTTACTTCGCCCGAAGCAGCCGTTGGCAATGTGATCAGGGCGGGCGAACGGGAGATTTTTGTGGCCGGTGTGTTGAAAGACTTTTTCACCACCTCTCTTCAAAATAAAATACAGCCATCTATCTTAAGTTACGTTACAAATAGCCCCAACTTTGTTGCCCTGCACCTGCACGAAGCCAAAAGCGTGCATGAGTTACCCTACCTGAAAGCTATCTGGGAAAAAATGTACCCCGATCAGTTCTTCACTGCCTACACCATGAAAGATTACTTTACAGTGGGGGCATTTTATGTGATAGAAGATGTGATGTACCAGGCTTTCCGTATCTTTTCTTTCCTGGCTATTATGATCGGTTGTATGGGTCTGTATGGCCTGGCCTCTTATCTGGCCCTGCAGCGGCAAAAAGAGATCGGGGTACGCAAAACAATGGGCGCCAGTGTACGGCACATTACCCTCCTGTTTACCAAAGAATTTACTTATCTCGTAATAATCGCTTTTCTGATAGCAGCCCCGCTTGGGTACTTGACCATGCAGGCCTGGTTGGAAACCTTCGCTTATCGCATTGACCTGAGCGTATGGTTTTTTGTCCTGACGTTTGGAGCCTCTCTGCTGATCGCCTGGCTGACCATAGGCTATAAGTCGCTGACCGCAGCCCTACGTAACCCGGTAGAAAGTTTAAGAAGTGAGTGATTTGTTTTAGATAAAATTTCAGAAACGGGTGCCCCGATTGCGAAACTCCCTGAAGTACTTGCGCTTACTGAGATTGTACCACAGTCCATACCCTGCTGAAAGCACGATCAGGCCGATAAAAAGATCGTACTGCAGGTCAGGATCTATGCCCAGGGGAATAAAGTAGACCAACAGAAAAATAGCCAATAGGGAAAGAGAAATGACAATACCCCGGATGTTATGCTTCCTGAATTCTTGGCGAAGTTCTTCGTCGGAGAGTTGCTGTAGTTTAATATTATTCATAGCTGAATAATAATTTCCTTGTTCAAATTGTTTAAGGCCGCCGCTCTCGGCCTGCTTACCGCCCTAGTGACAGTAAGTTATCATGCTTTTTACCTGGTATCGCGCAAGCCGGTTGACTCACTAAGAAGCGAATAGTTTTCGGATCACTACCGAACTATATTTTATTTTCACAAATAAATCGTCATTTATTGTAGCTTTAAAGCGGTATTTTAGGTGTTCTGTGGGGAAAATTCATTATAGTGGAGACTTCACATCACTTGACCTACAGCGTTTTTATGGAGCAGGATAAGAAGCTTGGTGATATGCTGGAAAACTATCCCGGTAATCCTCAGCTACTGGATGAAATTTTTGACGAAAGAGGTGGCATTCGGCATCACTATCAGGAAGTGTACGAGCACTTATCTCAGCTTAAAATCAAGGATTTTGAAGACCTCAATGAATATGCAAAACGCTCTTCCTTTGACCAGGGCATTACCTTCAATGTATACTCTGATAAAGAGCGGGGCATAGAGCGCATCTTCCCCTTTGATCTCTTTCCCCGCATCATTCCCGGTAAGGAATGGGATACCATTGAGCGAGGCATCGTACAGCGTAACCGTGCTCTGAATCTCTTCTTGCGGGATATTTACAATGACAAACACATTATCAAGGATAAAGTAGTGCCTAAAGAACTGATCTTCTCTTCGTCCCACTACTGCAAGCACATGATGGACTTTGTACCCAAAGCGAGCACCTATGTGCACATCTCCGGTACCGACCTCATCAAGCATGCTGACGGAAAATACTATGTGCTGGAAGACAACCTCCGTTGTCCTTCCGGGGTGAGCTATGTGCTCTCTAACCGGATAGCTACCAAAAAAACACTGCCAATCTTTTCTTCAGGAGCAATGTACAACCGGTAGTAGACTACCCGGAAATCCTCTCCGAAGTACTCACTTCGGTAGCTCCGCAGGGTGTGGACGAAGCTGTGTGCGTACTGCTGACACCCGGTATGTATAATTCCGCCTACTACGAACATTCCTTTCTGGCACTGCAGATGGGCGTACAATTAGTGGAGGGACGAGACCTTTTTGTAGACAATAACTTTGTGTACATGAAGACCATTCATGGCCCTAAAAAGGTAGATGCGATCTACCGCCGGGTGGATGATGTCTTTATTGACCCACTGGTGTTTAACAAAGACTCAGTGCTAGGCGTCCCCGGCCTGATGAATGTGCTGCGGGCCGGAAACGTCAGCCTGGTCAATACCCCGGGGACAGGCGTGGCTGATGATAAGGCAGTGTACACCTATGTTCCGGATATCATTCGCTATTATCTTGACTAAGATTCGATACTGAGCAATGTGTATACCTACCGCTGCGAAAAGGATGATGACCTGCAGTATGTACTGGAAAACATGCACCAGCTGGTCATTAAGCCAGTGGATGAGTCCGGGGGGTACGGTATTTTTATTGGTAACCGAGCGAGCCGCGAAGAGATCAGCAATTTTAAGGAAGTCATCAAAAGCCAGCGCCGCAAGTACATCGCACAGCCGATCATGTCGCTATCGGTACACGCCACTTACATAGAAGACGATAAGCTATTTGAGCCTCGGCATGTTGACCTACGCACCTTCTCGCTTACCGGAGATAGCATAGAATATGTTTGCAAGGGCGGCCTTACCCGAGTAGCCTTGCGCAAAGGAAATCTGATTGTCAACTCATCCCAGGGAGGTGGCTCCAAGGACACCTGGGTTTTTCAGGATTAAGTTATGATGTTAGCAAGAACCGGCAGCAACCTGTTTTGGACAGGCCGATATATTGAAAGAATCGAGCATCTGGCCCGCTATATCAATGCCCAGTATCTATCTTTTGCCGACGCGCCTCGAGCCTTGGATAAAAATATGGGACTTGAATCTATATTATCCATGGCTGACGCGAAAGAAGATTTCATGGCCAGACATGAACGTCACGATGAAGAAAGTGTGATTCATTTTCTCACCCTGGATGAGCTGAACCCCCACTCCATCCGCAATTACCTGTTTACCATCCGGGAAAATGCGCGGGGTATCCGGGACAATCTTTCTACAGAATTGTGGGAGACTATCAACCGCTTTTACCATTCGGCCAACGAATTTACCGAAGAAGACCTGACACGTAAAGGCCCGTACGACTTCTGCAAACATGTGTTGAACCATGTCAATATCATCAAAGGCGTCGCCGACAATACGGTGCTCAGGAATGAGTCGTGGTCTATGATCCGGGTCGGGATTAACCTGGAACGCACTATACAGATCACCCAAATCCTGATCACCAAGCTGGAAGACATCAGCAAAATTGACTATGAAAAACTGAGTCCGGCTATCAGCGGCTATCACTGGGCCTCTTTACTGCGAGGAGCCGGCGGCTTTGATATGAGTCGGCATTACTACCACGAAGCTCCCGACCGGGAACGAGGCATTGAATTTCTAATCCTGAACCAGAAGTTTCCTAAGTCGGTTTTGTTTAATCTGAAAGAATTACAAACCCATCTTTTAAATATTAGTCTGAATAATGTAACTAGTCCAGAAACAGTTGAGTTTACCACTGGTAAGCTTATTGCGTACATGGAATATCTCACGATAGATGACATTATGCAGGAGGGCGAAATTTTTTTGTATAAACTCCAGGAACATCTTCTCAAAATCGGCAATGAACTGGAGCAACAATATTTACAATACTAAATGATCAAATTTCATATTAATTATAAAGCTGAAAACCAGTACGACCACGAAGTTCAGGAAGCTTTATTTGAATTTTTGGTGATACCCTGTGATAACGAAACACAAAAAATCCTGCGGCAGCAACACACCAACAGCGCGGGCTGTTACTCTTTCTTCAGTACCAATGTATTTGGGTACGATAGGCTGTGTTTTCGGGTGGCTCAACCCTTCCGGCAGTTCAGCTTCCAATTTGGCTGCCATGTTCAGGTAGATGAGCAACGCCCTCTTCCCAATGAGATGGATTGTCTGCCGACCGAAGAAGAGATGCAACTTCTGGCGTCAGAAGACTTTCAGGTGGATCATTTTATATACATCCAGCAGACAACGCTTACCGGTGTGCCCATTCACTTGATCCCGGCCGCTATGCGTTACCGTAAGAATGTCCGTCTGCTCACCTACGCTACCGAACTGAACGCTGCTATACATAAGCTGATCAAATACTCCCCAAACGTCACAACCGTTCAAACACGGGCTATGGATATACTAGCATCACCAGCAGGGGTATGCCAAGATTACAGTCACCTTATGATCGGCATTCTGAGAAGCCAGCAGATCCCGGCTCGCTATGTGTCAGGATACCTTAACCAGGGTAAACAGTTTGTAGGCTCAGCCCAGATACATGCCTGGGTAGAGGTATTCGTACCAAATCTGGGCTGGGTGGGGCTGGATCCTACTAATAGCTTGTTTGCTGACTACCACTACATCAAAGTAGCTGATGGACACAGGACTACGATGACTGCAGTCCGCTCAAAGGCTTCATCAAGCCCAGTAGTATCAACTGCACAGACCATAGCGTACAAGTAGTAGAGCAGTAATATGAGCTTGGGCAAACCCTTGGCAGTACAGACCCGGGCAAGCGCTTAGGTAAGCTGTTTTAGAAACTCCAGCGTATTCACATCATCGGCATAGTCCCATAATTCAGGCTCCTGTGCTTTGCCAAAGGGAAGACTCCCATCCATCCACGCATTGCGCGAAACCACGCACTGAATTTTATCGGAGTACTTTGCCAGGCGGTCATGCAAGACCCTTGGAGTATCATACTTTTCGTAGTACACGACTGATATCGGGGAAACGAGTTGCTCGCTTTTACGCAGCAAAGCAAAACCGGTATCGTAGTGCGGTTCCTTATTCACCAAGTAGATAGATTTATTATAGTCGTAGTTGTTGTTGTATTTATGATGCTGGCTTACACTCTCAAACTGCTGCCAGGCTTCAAGAAGCAGTGAAAATTCATAATCCGCCGGTACAAAAAGCTTGGACACATTACGACAGCCCAGCCCGAAGTACTGGAATACATCGTGGCCCAGTGCTTTTAAGTCACTGGTCTTTTCCGTTCCATCCAGCACACCTACAGAGCTACGATTTCGGCGAATGATGTGTGACATTTTCGCAAAGTAGTACTCAAAATAGCGAGAGGAATTATCACTGCCGGTAGCGATCATAGCTTCTGCGTCATTGAGCTTGTCCCGGAACGCAATCTGTTCTTGAAACCGGGGCTCAATATCGGTTAACATTCCTGCAAGATGCTTGATTAAAAATGAATCTTTGCTGCTAAGCTTAGCCAGTAACTGGTGACCGCTGATCAACACTGACAGAAAATCGTGAAATCCTACCAGAGGAATGTTCCCTGCCATTACTACCCCCACTTTCTTTCGCTGACTGGGTTGGTCAGGCAGTCCTTCCGTCCACCGACGCAGTTTGTCCTCGTCCAGGTAACGCTGGATACCTTGCAGTGCAGTTGCTATATTTTCATCGTTAAACCAGCTGTTTTCTGACTTGGCCCGCTGAAACATGTATGCTCTTTCATTGTCATCAAGTCGCTGGATCATCTTACCCACTGTAGCAAAAGCCCTGATTCTGTCTTCCAGTTGAATCATTTTTAAGTAATAGGTCAAAATATTGTATTGTAAACTAATGCTTATTTTATTCGTTAATAAAACAAGTTAAATTTAAGTAACCAAATTCCTGATTTTGATATGGCAATCATAATTACTGACGAGTGCATCAACTGTGGTGCATGTGAGCCAGAATGCCCTAACACAGCAATATATGAAGGTGGTGTAGAGTGGTCTTGGTCTGATGGTACTGATCTACAGGAAGTAGAACTGGACGACGGATCTGTGGTGGATGCTACTGAGCCGCAGGAGCCAGTATCAGACGAATTTTACTACATCGTTACCGGCAAGTGTACAGAGTGCATGGGCTTTCACGAAGAGCCTCAGTGTGCGGCTGTGTGCCCGGTAGATTGCTGCGTAGACGATCCTGAAGCACGTGAGTCTGAAGAAGAGCTCTTGGGCAAAAAAGCCTGGATGCACGCAGAATAGTGGCATAAAGGTTTCGGGTTGAAAGGAAAAAGCACTTTCAACTCGAGACCCTCAACTTTAAAGTCTATTTCATCCCCGCCCGTTTGACTAGGTACGATCGCAGCACTTGATCAAAGCCCTCGTTAATATCCGCTTCAATAAAGTCTATTCTTGCCTGCCCACACTTGAGCTTCAGCTCATGGTAATATTCATACATCTGTTTGCGGTATGCCTCCCTGACCTGCGAGGGTTGTAACTTTAGACGTTCCCCTTTTTCTATATCAATGAACTCGTAAGGGCGTTCTTCAAAATCAAAATCCAACTCCGTTTTATGATCGGTGACATGGAAGAGCAGCACTTCGTGTTTGTTGTGCTTAAGATGCTGTAATGCACCAAAGATGTCCTCTTTGTCTTCAAAATTCTCAAACATATCACTAAAGATAACCACCAACGAACGCTTATGAATTTTTTCTGCTACCTGGTGCAATACACTAGCCACTGAGGTCTGTCGCATCTTAGGCTTACTTTTCAGCATATCCTCCAGAATGAGGTATAGCTTGTGTAAGTGAGAAGATGTGGACTTGACCTGGGTTTGTTCTTCTATATCTTCTGCAAAGGTACAGAGCCCTACTGCATCGCGCTGCTTCTGTAGCAGTTGAGCAACTGCAGCGGCGGCCATGATGCTAAAAGTGATTTTTCCCTTATTCTTTTCAGGATAGTACATGGAAGATGAATTGTCTATCACCAGCTGGCATCGTAAGTTGGTTTCTTCTTCATAGCGCTTGGTATACAGACGGTCGGTTTTGGCATATACTTTCCAGTCAATGTGGCGGGTGCTCTCCCCAGTATTGTAGAGCCGGTGCTCAGCAAACTCCACCGAGAAGCCGTGGTAAGGCGACTTATGCAGCCCCGTAATGAAACCTTCCACCAACTGCCGCGCCAGCAGTTCTATATTTCCAAAAGCTCTTATTTCCTGTAGATCCAGCATATTCGAGAATTATCAGTAAGGGGAACAAAGTATGAAGTAAGCTCTAATGGAGCAACGATGCATTAACTTAGCATATACGTTAGCGAAAACAAAAAACGCCATAGGAATAGCGAGAAAGCAAAGCGCACATAACGGAAAAATTCTTGACTTAGCATATACGTCCGATTTTTATTTGTAATAATCCATTTATTTATACTATATTTAAGCACTTTAGTGAATGTATATACCTAGATCTGATCAATAAACCTACATAAACCTTAAATTAAGCTGTTGTGGAAGACAATCAAGGAAAAGAAAGAGCAGAAATTTATTCTGAAAGAGTGAGGGCTGGCAAACGTACTTATTTCTTTGACGTTAAGTCTACGCGTTCTAATGATTACTACCTGACCATCACCGAAAGTAGAAGAAGATACAAGGATGATGGATACTACTACGAGAAACACAAATTATTTCTCTACAAAGAAGATTTCAACAAGTTCGTAGACGCGCTCCAGAAAACTGTTGACCATGTAAAGGAAGAACTCATGCCTGATTACGACTTTACTCAATTTGAATCTAATAATGATGAAGACAATAACTACAAGTCTAACGGGGAACAAAAATCCAGCGTAGATGATGAGTTGAAATGGGACTGAGCCTTACTGGAGAAGATTTTTGTTAAGCCCATGATGACTCACGGGCTTTCTTTTTTTTGTGCTTTTATTTTTTTGCAAAAGCCATGATCAATCGCAGCTTTCTGTATATCATTCTTTTCCTGATTGGATTTATTCTACTTGCCTGGATATTTTCCAATATCTTTTCTTACCTAGTCATTTCGCTGGTACTTTCTGCTATCCTTTCCCCACTTACCAATTACATCAGTGGTTTGCATTTCTACGGTTATCATATGCCCCGCTTCGTGGCCGTACTAATTTCGTTTGCCGTCATCATCGTTATCATATCGCTCTTCTTCATCCTTTTCATTCCTCTGATTGACGACCAAATAGAGATTATCACCAGCATTGACTACGAAATGCTGTATTACCGGATCAGTGCTCCCCTACAACAACTGGAAGCGTTTTTATATGCCAATGGCGTCATCGGCGAAGAGGACGTGCTGGTGGAAAGCCTCAGGCGAAGCCTTCTGTCTATCATTGGTTCTATCAATTTCGGGGAATTTTTCAACCAGCTACTTTCCCTGACTGGGTCGGTCTTCGTGGGTTTGCTAGCTGTAGTATTTACCACCTTTATTTTACTTTACGAAAAGGGTATTTTGCGGAAGCAGGTTATTAAGTTGATTCCTAACCAATACTTTGAAGTCTTCATTGCAGCCTTTTACAAAATTGAGACACTGCTCTCCAACTACCTGATCGGACTCCTCTTTCAGATTTTTTCTATTTTCTGCATAGCCTCACTGGGGCTTAGTCTGCTAGGCATCAAATATGCCCTTACCATCGCTATTTTTGCTGCGCTGGCCAACCTAATACCTTACGCAGGTCCGCTATTAGGCTCACTCTTTGGTATCGTGGTAGGGCTCTCCCCCACTATTACTACTGTCGGCACCAATACCAATGAGATGATAATCATCGCGATTAAGATCATTTCAGTTTTTGCGGTTGTGCAGGTCACCGATAACATTTTACTCCAGCCATTGATTTTCTCAAAAAGTGTAAAAGCACACCCTTTAGAAATATTTATAATTATTTTTGCGGGCGCTACTGTAGCGGGAGTAATTGGTATGGTGGCTGCCATTCCAGTTTACACGATACTGAAAGTTGTCTATCTGGAACTTTATACCGGTTATGACCAGTATCATATTTTTAAATCAAGTAAATAAGAAGAAACCATATGAGTCTACAGTGTGGAATAGTAGGTTTACCCAACGTTGGAAAATCTACACTGTTTAATGCACTATCCAGCGCCAAAGCTGAAGCAGCAAATTTTCCTTTTTGTACCATTGAGCCTAATGTGGGTGTCATCACCGTGCCTGATGAACGTCTGAATGCCCTTGAAGAATTGGTCAATCCGCAGAAGGTAATACCAACCACCATAGAATTTGTGGATATCGCCGGCCTGGTGAAGGGAGCTAGTAAGGGAGAGGGGTTAGGAAATAAATTTTTAGCCAACATTCGGGAGGTTGATGCTATTATTCATGTAATACGCTGTTTTTCGGATGATAACGTAGTCCATGTTGCTGGCTCAGTAGACCCGGTATTTGACAAAGAGGTGATAGATACTGAACTTCAACTCAAGGATTTAGAATCTGTTGATAAAAAAATTCTCCGTCTGGAGAAGATAGCCAAGTCCGGTGACGCAACCGCTAAAAAGCACCTAACTACACTGGAAATCTATAAAGAACACCTGGAATCAGGTAAAAATGCCCGCAGTTTGGCGGTGGCTGAAGAAGAAAAAGGGGCAGTATATGACCTGCAACTACTCACAGCTAAGCCGGTCATCTACGTAGCCAACGTGGAAGAAGAATCTGTCCACAGCGGAAATGCTTATGTACAACAGCTTAGAGAGTCAGTGCAAGATGAGCAGTCCGAAGTCATTGTGATTTCTGCTTCCATTGAGGCGCAGATCGCTGAGCTTGACCACGAAGAAAGAGGTCTTTTCCTTGAGGAATACGGATTGCAGGAATCTGGCCTGAATAAGCTGATCAGAGCTTCATACCGCATCCTTAATCTGATTACGTATTTTACGGCCGGGGAGAAAGAAGTGAAAGCTTGGACCATTATGCGAGGCTGGAAAGCGCCACAGGCGGCTGGTGTCATCCATACTGACTTTGAAAAAGGGTTTATCAAAGCTGAAGTTATCAAACTGGAAGACTACCAAAAGTACAAAACTGAACAGGGATGCCGGGAAGCCGGAAAGCTGGCCATAGAAGGTAAGGATTACGTGGTGCAGGATGGTGATATAATGCACTTTAGATTTAACGTTTAATGTATTAAATTGTAAGTTGAACAATTAGTCACCAGCGTATTTTTACAGTCCGATGTTTTTTGAATTCAAAAAAAATAGTAAGTATTTTCATACAATGATTATAAGCTTTTCCAAACAATTGACTGCTGTATTTATTCTTAATGACTAAAACAAATTGTTAGGAAAAGTTTAACTTTTTTTATTGAAACTTAAACAGCTGGATTTTTGAGGATAAGAATCATTTTTATTTTGAAGAACAAAGGGTCATATGTTCCCTTTCATCATCAATATCTTCTGGCACAGCTTATAAAGGGGATATTGGTCAAGGGTGGTGATGAGAAATACATTAACTCCCGGCTTTACAATTTTTCTGGCCTGAAGGGACAGACCAAGATTAGCCGAAATGGGCTTCATTTTTACTCAAGTAGGGTAACTTTGGTACTCTCAGCCACTGATAAGGATTTTATTGACTACTTCCTCAAACATCTATTTGTATTCCCCCAGTTGGACATCGGTACGATGAGCCTTGTTCCAGAATTTGTAGAGGTAGAAGATCGTCCTAACCTTACCGATGCGATGAAGTACGTATGTATTTCGCCGCTCGTGCTGATTGAGCCTTCTTTTAGCGACGATCGTGGTAAAAAGTTTATCAATCCTACTTCCGATACTTTTTCTGACTTACTCTACGAATCCATTATGATCCGTATGGAAAAGTCAGGGCAGTTTAGCGTGGAGCAGATCTCAGAATTTTACAAATTTCAGCTCGTACCAGATAAAAACTACCTGCAGCGCATTAAAGAGCAGCAAAAGAAATTTGCCAGGATTTATCCACTTTACGATCAGGATGTGAAGTACGAAGTAAGGGGCTATACGTTTCCCTTTACCCTTTACGCGGCGCGGGATGTGCAGGAGTTTATCTTCAACAATGGCTTGGGCATGTATACCCACAAAGGTTTTGGCATGTTAGATCTAGCTACTGCTGACCCCGGTAAAGGTACCCAACGCTATGAATTTGAGGGTGCCCCCCAAAAACCTGTTTTTCAAAAAGGCGAAGCATCTTCCTCTAACTAACTGCGCTCATCGTGCATTAGAAACCAGGGTAGTATAGCCCACCAGTACGTCTGCACGGTTTCCCGGAGGACGGGTGTAAATGAAAATTTCGTACAAATTCTCAGCCTCAAAATAACTACCGTCAAAAGGATAGGGATTTGATTTCTCTTCTTCTACAAAGTACAGATAATTGTAAAATCCCTGTTTTAGGAGCAAGTCGAGCTTATAGCCCTGTTGTAGAGAGTCGTACTCCATCTTTACTTTATCGTTGATTACCCGATTATTAAAAGCACCGACAACGTACACCTTACCTTCAATCTTTCTCTTTACATCCAGGAAAAAATGGGTCTGCAGGTAATCCGCGTTGAGCACGCCCCCTGACTGCTCCAGGTTATCCACAATAAAGCCTCCGTTGAGGTCATTATACTGGCTGTAGGCTTCGGTAGCCCGGCTGCGATCGGGAAGCAGAAAGGCTTCCATGGGAAGCTGATCCTCCACGATTTCGGCAACATTCTGCCCCAGTGCTGCGGTGGTTCTGAGGTCAAAGAAGCGAAACTCATTGGCCGCCCAAAAATTATTTTTCAGGTCAAACTGACGGTACTCCAGCTCTTTGACATCCTCCCGCACGAAAGTAGGTTTTAGACCGGTGATCACATTAAACCACTGCTGGTTCTGCCTCACAACTACATAAATATCATCGTAAGGATTAGGCACTTCCAGTTTCTGATAGTCAACGAGAAACTCCAGCTGGTGATGGGTATCCCTTTCGCTGACGCCGCTGGATCGTACCAACTGCGTCCTGATACTTACCAGCGGATCATACACCATAAACCGTTTGGTAAACAGGACTGCGTCTTCGCTATTGCCTTCGTACACTACAATGGCATAGTTACCAGGCATTTTCACACGAGGTAACGCCAGTTGGTAATGGGCAAAGGGGACCTTCGTATTGTAAGAGAGTTCCTCGTTGGTAATCGGAAACTCGTTATAATCATAAAGATAATCCATGCTATATAAATTAGACTTTCGCCAGTCCGCGTTGCAGTGAATGATCTTTGCATTCAGCTCTTCGTAAACTTTCTGCGTATCGCCCAATTCCAACCAGTCAAAAGTAAGGACTACTGGCTTATTCTGAGCGATGGGGAAAACCGCGTCGTAAAACTGCTCATCCGGCTCAAAAAGCCTGACGGTCTGTATTTGGTTAGAGAAAACCTGATCCTCGTACACGCCATCGGCACCTACAGTCCTATTATCATTTCCTCCTGAGCCGGTTGCCACTGGTATACAGCTGTGGATCGTAAGCAGACTCAAGACCAAGCAGGCCCAACCCATGCATATTACTAGAGAAGGCCTGGCTGGCAGGCGATTGCAAAAAAAGGACCTTACCATCATCAACTCATTTCCTGTTCCAGTTCTTCTACCTGTAACGCCACCATCTCCCAGTTTTGCGTTGCCTCGTGCAGTTCCTTTTCCACCTGCTCAAACTTATCAGTATTCTCAGCTAGTAGTTCTACATTGCCATACACCGAAGGCTTGGCCAGTTCTTTTTCCAACGATTCTTTCTGTTTTTCCAGTCGCATCACTTCTTTTTCTGCTTTGACCAGTTCGCTTTGCAGCTTCTTTATCTGCTTCTGCTTTTCCCGGTTTGCCTGCTGATCTTCTTGCTGGGGGCGGGGCTTGGGTTTCTCTTCTTTTTCCTTTTTTACTTCATCGGCAACTGCCTGCTGGGTAGCCTTTGCTTCCTGCCGCTGTCGCTGCCAGACATCATACTCACTGTAAGTACCAGGATACTCTTTGACTTCTCTGTCTTCAATGTACCAGATTTTGTTAGCGACCTGTGAGATAAAATACCGGTCGTGTGAGACGATAACGAAGGTTCCCTGGTACTGCTGCAGCGCCTGTATCAAAATATTGACCGACTGCATATCCAGGTGGTTGGTAGGCTCATCCAGTAGCAGAAAATTAGCTTCCCCAATCAGTGTTTTGGCCAGCGCCACCCTTGACTTCTCACCCCCGGACAGTACTTTGATTTTTTTGAAAACTTCATCATCCGAAAACAGGAAGCAACCCAGTACACCACGAAGCTCCTGTTCAGTCTTTTCGCTACCGGCCTGCTTGAGTTCGGTCAGCATATCATTACCAATATTGAGGGCCTCCAACTGGTGCTGGGCAAAGAATCCCATCTCCACATTATAGCCCAGTTTACTTTCCCCTGCTACCGGCTCGCTTCCTGCGATGATGCGCAGTAGCGTGGACTTTCCTTTTCCGTTCGCTCCAATCAGAGCTATCTTATCACCCCGCTCTATAGCCCGGGTAGAATCTTTAATGACTTGCAGATCGCCGTAGGCTTTACTCACATCGTTCATCTCAACAACGAACCGTCCCGAATGCTTCTTAAAGCTGAAGCGAAAATTGACCGCAGCATTCTCGTCTACCACTTCGTCTACTTTATCCATACGTTCCAGTGCCTTTACCCGGGATTGTACCTGCCGGGCCTTAGTAGCTTTGGCACGGAAGCGCTCAATGAAGCGCTCGGTCTGTTTGATTTTCTGCTGCTGATTCTCATAGGCATTCTGCTGGATTTCTCTGCGCAGCTCTCGTTCTTCCAGGTAAAATGAATAATTACCAGCATAGACATTCAACTGCTGGTTGGAGACTTCCACGATCATATTGATCGTATTGTCAAGAAACTGTCGGTCGTGAGATACGATGATGACGGCTCCTTCATAATTACGCAGGTAGTTTTCAATCCACTGGATAGAAGGCAGGTCCAGGTGGTTGGTAGGCTCATCCAGCATGAGTAAAGAGGGTTTTTCCAGCAGCAGTTTAGCCAGCATCACGCGCATGCGCCAGCCACCGGAAAATTCACGTAAGGGCCGTTGCAGGTCCTCCGTAGTGAAGCCAATCCCTTCCAGCAACTCCTCAGCTTTGGCCTGCAGGGAGTAGCCTTCCATCATTTCGTACTTTTCCTGCAGTTTGGAGAGCTTTTCTACCAGTGAGTCGTCATAGTCCGTTTCCATCTGCTTAAGTACCTTCTCTATCTGCTGCTCTATTTTCAGCGCCTCCTCAAAGGCCTGCATGGCCACATGAAGAATGCTGTCATCCGACTGAAATGACAACAAGTCCTGGTTTAGATAGCCAATGCTGCAGTCGTTAGATTTGGTGATCTCGCCGCCATCGGCGGTATAGTCACCATTGATCAGGCGGAGCAGCGTCGTTTTACCGGTCCCATTCAGCCCGATGAGGCCGATCTTATCTTTGGGTTTGATGTGCAGGCTGGCCTCCTCATAAATAGGCCGACTGCCGATGTAGTAAGAGAGATTATTGATTGCTAACATATGCGCACAAAAATAGAAAATTATAACGCAGACGTAACGCCATCCAGCGTTTAATCATTCAAATCTCAAAAATATGAAATTCGGATGGGATAGAGATCGTTTTGATTTATTGTCATTGAACAATACAAATGAGTATAAGGGGAAAATTTTATGAAGAAAAAATCCTTAGGGATGGATTTATTTTCTGTAATTCTCTAATAAGTATCTCCTCATCCTGCGGCCCTATAAAAAGCTGACCATGACGAAAGTGAATCAAAACACCCTGCAAAGAACGTGAGGCATCGCCTAGTGGTATCCATTTTTGACACTTCTCAAGACTGAAAATACTACGGATATCAATTTTACCTCTTCTTCCTCCGGAGCGATAATAAAAATATACATCGTCAATCCAATAAGAAGTGTCGATGAGTTGCCAAACTACCAACACTAGTGACAGTAAAAGTATACCCATGAAAAAAAGGATAGTTTCCGGGGAGAAGCCGATAAATGCCATATGAAATAAAATAGCTAAAAAAGGCAATACCATGACCAGCGTTCGGGTAATTTTACTCCTGCCTAAACGACTTTCAAACTTCATTTGCATATAACCTACAGTTTATTTAGTACTCAATCCGTGCTTGATGTCAGGCAAATATCGCTATTAAAATCTTGCCCCCCATTATTGTGGGAGTAATTTGTACCGGCCAAGAATCTGCGTTTCTTCTTTGCGAAGGCAACGATCAGTCACCACCAGCTCAAGGGTATCTATGAAACATTTACCAAAATCCCGGTTCCTGTTTTTTCCAGGAATTCATAAAACCGCAGCGGTTTGCGCAGGGCTTCGCTGAAGCGGATCACTGTACTGTGGGCGGTTATCGTTTGGTAGCGATGGCCTACCGCTTGTGAACCTATCTCTTTGAAGCTGTCCCTGATCCTGTCTCTGAGGCTCTGCAGCTGTGCATCCTGCGGAAAACCCCATACCAGTACAGTGGCGTTTGAGGCGGTAACTCCCCGAAAGTACATTTCAAAGGGCGGAGTGTCTTGCAATGCCTGCTGCACATGTAGCAAGTAGGCTGATATATTTTCTTCTTCGGGACGAAAATCCACATCGCAGGATACCAGTGTCATAATGGTGAGATGCATGTCTGTAAATAGTAGTACTGGCCTGGCTCTGCTTTCTGTATTTCGTCCAGAAAAGCTGCAATGCGCTCCGAAAGATCAGGATGCAAACGAGCTATTAGCGTAAGACCGTAGGCTTTGTGCGTGTAGTCTTCAATGAACGGTCCTACATCGGTTTCTCCCCTTCGGATGCGAGGAGCTGCCGTTTTCCACATCGGGTCATAATGATCGGGTAACAGTGGATTCATACTGTAAGATATGGCATTTCAAAATATCATTTTGCTCAGCAAACCGATGTTTAGCATAAAATGACTAACTTCGTGCCATCTAATCACAACGCACCTCAATTATGAACGTACTGCTACGAGCTACTGCCACCACGATGGCCCCTGCCCAAAAAAAAGAAAAGGTTCGGTTGCTAGGCATCCCGGTCTTTATCTTTGCCACCGCTTTTGCTTCACTTAGTATTATCATCGGACTCATCTGGGACATCTCCTGGCACACTAGCATTGGCCGCGACGGTCTGCTATCGCCTCCTCATATGGGTATGTACCTCGGTGCGGTGATCTCCGGATTCTTTTCCGGCTACCAGGTGCTCAGGACCAGCTTCTGGGGCAGCCGGGAGGAAAAAGCCCGTTCGGTCAAATTCTGGGGTATTTTCTATGGTTCGCTGGGGGCGCTTTTTTGTATCTGGGGCTGCTTCGCTATGCTCACCTCCGCGCCTTTTGACGACTGGTGGCACAATACCTACGGCCTGGACGTAACCATCCTTTCACCGCCCCATACCGTGCTGCTGCTGGGCATGGTGATGGTACAATTTGGTGCTATGACCAGCGTACTGGCTATACAGAATCAGGCTGCACCTGCGGAATTATCTGAGCATCAGATTCAGTTGAGGAACCGCCTGCTGCAGGCTATTTTCATCATTACTGCCGGTTTCTTCCTGGTGATGTTGTACACGATTTCTTCAGAGTACCAGGGCCGACACCGCATGCATGGGACTACTTTTTACATCGTGGGAGCAATCTTTTATCCTTTTTACCTGGCGACCATCGCCCGAGCTTCCCGCCTCAAGTGGGCGGCTACCGCTACCGCCGGCGTATACATGCTGGTGCTGATGCTGATGGCCTGGATACTACCGCTCTTCCCGGCCGAACCGCTGCTGGGTCCTATCCTAAACGATATTACGCATTACCAGGCATTTGACTTTCCCCTGCTCCTGATCGTACCAGCTATAGGGATTGATCTGATCATGCAACGGAAAGGAGATAGCAACAAATGGCTGCTGGCCCTGATGATCGCTCCGACTTTCGTACTGCTGTACCTGGCAGTACAGTGGCACTTCGGTGACTTTTTGATGACTCCCGCTGCCCGGGGTTGGTTCTTTGCCCAGAGCAGCTGGTACTTTGGCTCCAATCCTGACTGGGAATACCGCTACGCTTTTTCGCCCTGGAGCGTGAGTAGCGGCTGGCCGCTGGTCAAAGGTCTGTTGATCGCGACGGGCATTGCCATATTCACGACACGCCTGGGTTTGCACTGGGGAAGTTGGATGAGAAGGATCAAACGCTAAAACTACTGCTATGAAAATGTTTATTAACCTAATCCGGCTTTCTATTCTGCTCTCGCTTGTACTGGGTACCGCCCGTGCCCATGTGGGCAGCCCCGGTGTGATTTACGAAGGGGAAGCAGGCCCGTACCAAATCATGGTCAATGTAAATCCGCCTGAGGTAATACCCGGGACGGCCATCGTACAGGTCTACATCACCAATGGCGATGTAGACCAGGTACTGATCAAACCTATCTACTGGTACGCCGGTGACGAAGGCTCACCCCGGGCTGATGAGGCTACTCCGGTAGCTGGTGGTCAACCTGGTCAGTACGAAGGGCTCACCTGGATGATGAGTAGTGGTGCTGCCAGTGTAGAAGTAAAAATCAACGGCTCACTGGGGGAAGGCACTGCGCTGGTACCAGTCATGGCTACCTCTACCGCACAAAATGAAATGCCTCCTTCACTGGGCTGGATACTGGCCGCCCTGGGGCTCTTCCTGGTCATCCTGATGGTCACCATCATCGGGGCCAGCGTAGGGGATGCGGTAGAAGAGCCTGGCTCTGGGAACAAAAAACTGGCATACCGTAAGACCAAAGGTATGGTTGTAGCTGGGGCTTTACTTTGCCTGATCCTCTACGGAGGAATGACCTGGTGGAACAACTGGGCGGAGGATTACCGACGCTTTATGTATAAGCCTTACCAGGCCAATTCCTCGGTAGTTAAATCCAAAACAGGCCGAAAGATGATTTTCCAAATTGATTCTGCTTACCTGGAGTACCGAAAAAACTACCTGCCGCCCAGCTATCTGATTCCTGACCATGGGAAGCTCATGCATATGTTCCTGATCAGGGAAGGCAGCTTGGACGCTTTTGCCCACGTACATCCTGTCCGGACCGACTCACTGACTTTTGAGCTGGATTTACCACCCCTGCCCAACGGCCGGTATTTTGTGTTTGGCGACATCGTAAGGGGCAATGGTTTCCACGAAACCATCGCTGATACCATGCAAATTTTGGGGTCCGAGATGCCGGTTAGCCTGACTTCGGCAGATAAAACAGCCTGGCAGCCTTCTGACCCCGATGATACTTACATCATTTCCAACCCGGTACTGCCTAACCAGGCACAGCTTACTGCTAGCGAGATTGTGGTCTGTGGCAAACCGGGCATCAGCACTCCACTGCCAGATGGCTCTACGGCGGTGTGGGAACACGAAGGTAAAACTTTGCAGGCCAACCGTCTCTATCCTATGACTTTCAGCATCCTGAACCCTAACGGCGACCCGGCCGAGTTGGAGCCCTACATGGGCATGATGGGCCATGCTGTTGTGATGAAGCACGACGGCAGTGTCTATATCCATCTGCATCCGGTCGGTAATTATTCTTCGGCCTCCCAGGATCTGATCAAAAGAAGGATGGACGATGACCGACGGCTCATTGAACTACTCCCTGCCCAGAAGTTTATGGACAGCGTAGATCAGGTGGTCGCCAGTGTCCGGGCTATGAGTGAGGAGGAACGCAACGACTACCTGATGGAACTGATGGGCCATCGCTACGAAGAAGATGAGGATGGAGAACACGCCGGACACTCTACCGTCGTATTCCCCTACGCCTTTCCGGAGCCGGGCAACTACCGCGTCTGGATACAGATGAAGCGCAAAGGACAGGTGCTGAATACCGCTTTTGATGCTACGGTAGAATAAGTTATTCTGGTGTAGCAAGCATATTAAGAACAGGACGGGTACTCCTGTAAGTCCGTTCTGTACCTCTGGATAAAACGTATACCTGATTCCAAGGGCCAGATCAGTCAGATTGATTATTTCGCTATCTTCACTCACTGTAAAACCTCTGAAGAACCGAAGGCTGCCGGTCACTGCAAGGTGCTCACCAAGCATGTAATAGGGGGCCAAGGTACCCCAAATTGTGGATTGGCATCAGTAAAATTGTTGCCGCCGCCGTTAATAGTGCCGGAAAACCCGTTGTTATAAGTGAGAACTGCTACCCCACCGCTTAGCATTACTGGTAAAAAAAACTGCTCAGTAATTGGAATATTGTAGCCAACTGAGCCATGTACTCCAAAGCCGCTTTCCACATTTTCTGAAGCAAAGGAGCCAGCCAGCAATCCGGTATACTGTACACGGCCTATTACCCGCTTGTATTGTAAGTCTGCAAAAATGTTGGCAATGGTTCCGTTATCTCCACGATTGCCGTATGTCATGGTGGCGTCGTAGCCTAAAGAAATACCCCCTTGAAAGAGATAATTGTGCTCGGAGCGATAGAGTACTTAACAGAAGTATGCTTAGCAGGAATATAGTACGGAACAGAATGGAAGCTGATGTGCGTTGGATGGATTTCATCTTAGTAAGGTTAGTTACGAAAGATTACTGATGCTTAGTTGTAAAACAATGGAAATGGTTACCCGCTGAGGGTAGATTATTTTCACGCACGGTCAGTTCCCGTTCATCCAAAGTAGGTAATCTCAGCAAATTTCTTCCTTTCTGTCCCGATCCCGGCAACGAAAGCTATCATCAGGCTTTTCGCTGTAGTTTCTTAGATACCTCCTTTTTCTTTTCTTCTTTAGCTACTTTTTCACCCTTCTTTTTCTTGCTTTTGGGCCAAATATGAAATCCCCCACTTTTTGCGCCCAGTGACCACATGCCCCAGATACCGTTCTCATCTACCTGCCCTGAGTACTGCACTACATGGGTCGGATAGTGTTTGGCCATTTCACATACCAGTGAATCCAGGTCGTATGTTCCTTTCCAGCTAAAAGAGGAAAGATCGTCCGTACCACTACCGTTCACCTTACCCTGCCTGAAAGTGAGGTGGCAACTCATTTTGTGTTTATCGGCTTGAGGACCGGTAGCGTATGTATAAAAACCTTCCCAGGCACCACTGGGAAAGAGGGGGTGCATTTCGTTCAGTTTTGCCACGCTATTACATTATAATATAGAACATTATTATAAAAAAAATTACGCTTGATGCAAATTCCAGCGTTCCCGCCATCATATTACGAACGACTTCCGGAGATAGGTTGAACGCACAATTGTGTTAAGGTGGGGCTATATTTAAGAAAAAGAGTGTTAAAGCTATGGAAATAGCTACCCAACTATCGGTTGTATTTTCAGAAGTGCCAATGCTCCGAAGAATATGGCTTCACTAAAAAAAAACAGCTTTACAAGCATTCAAACAAGTCAATGACAGACAAAGCATCAAGAGTCGTAGGAAAATGGCAGGATGGGATGATGAGTACCTCATCTAAATTCTTCAAAATATGCGTTTTTAAGTGTGATTAACCTGGAGCTAGAAAGCACTGGCACTCTCTATAGAACCTAAATTTCATCAATCTTCATTAAAAGTTTTTTAACATCGCTATATATACATTCTGACAGTAAATAAGGTAATCACAGTTCCCGTGATAAGGGCCAAATTTTTATCATAATTTATTGAAATATTTTATCCTTCATAAGCAGCCTCCTAAGTTACTTATGCTTACAATGGGCAACGTAGTCAACCAGGAGTTAATCAGTATCTTTGAAAAAAGTATTGACAGCGTAAAGACCCAATAAAAGCATCATAAAGTCGTAGAATTAAGTAATGAAAAGGTTACTGCACATTGCACATTTTTGATACAATTTCATCCTCTGGAAAAGAGGCGTATCTTTACAGTTTACTTATTATGAAGCGTAGAGTTAACATTTGTCATTGCCTAACATAGGTTGCCTTGAAAATTGACTTTCAACCCACAACTTCTAACCAACAAAACATTTTTTTAATAAACACATAAACATCTATGCCTAAGCGTTTAAACCAGCAACTTGTTCTGAAAAAACAAATATCCTCAACCAAATCTCTTTCCTTTCCCGAGCGACAGCAGTTACAATCATCTGAAAAAGTAATACAATTCGGATCGGGGGCCTTACTCCGGGGGCTGATAGATTTTTTTATTGACAAAGCACAACGATCTGGCGAATTTAACGGGCGGGCCCTCATAGTAAACAATACCCGCTCGGGAAGAAGTAAGCGCTTCAACGAACAGAATGGGCTATTTACCCTCTGCGAAGAAGGTTATGCCGAGGGAGAGACCATCCGCAAATTTACGGTAAATGCTGCTGTCAGTCAGGCTTTACCAGCTGCCGATTACTGGCAACAGATTCTGGCATATTCCCGAAATCCTGAAGTAACGACTGTTGTCTCCAACACCACTGAAGTGGGTATTACGCTGCAAAAAGACGATGACCTGAAGGCTGAGCCCCCTCAATCCTTTCCTGGTAAGCTCACCGCTTTCTTATACGAAAGGTTTATTACTGTGGGAGGATCGCCAGATAGCGGTATGCTCATCCTGCCTACCGAACTAATCCTGGACAATGGCAGCAAGCTTAAAGAAATTGTGCTGGAACTGGCAGTTACCAACGGCCTGGGCAATGACTTTACCGACTGGCTCAAGCAGCACTGCATTTTCTGCAATACGCTGGTAGACCGCATTGTGCCGGGAGAGCCGGATGAAGAAAAACACCAACAGATTGAAAAAGAACTGGGCTACGAAGACCAGTTGCTGACCATCAGCGAAGTGTACCGGCTTTTTGCAGTAGAAGGCCCCAAAGAAAAGCTATTGAAAAAGGCCCCCTGGCTCGCTGCTGACGAGGGCATCATCATCGGTGATGACATTACGCCTTACCGCGAGCGTAAGCTGCGCATCCTCAACGGTGGCCATACCATAAGCGTAGCGGCCGGCTTCCTATGTGGCCTGGAAACTGTCTACGACTGCATGGAAGATGAGGTGATGTCCGCTTTTATCAGTAAGGCTATCCACCAAGAGATCGTGCCTACGCTGGAGATAGACCAGAAGATGGCCACAGAGTTTGCTGACGATGTACTGGACCGTTTCAGAAATCCTTTCCTGAACCACAAGCTGATCAGTATAACGTTACAGTACACATCCAAAATGAACATGCGGAATGGCCTTACCTTCCGGCGCTACTATGATAAGCAAGGACAGGTACCGGAACTCATGTGTGCCGGCTTTGCTGCTTATCTTATGTTTTTACGCCCGATAAAAAAGGTAGATGGTAGGTATTTCGGCGAGTTCCAGGGGCAGGAATACCCCATCAATGATGACCAGGCAGATTACTTCTATCAACTCTGGATGGATGCTGACCTCAACGACCCGGTGCTGGTCAATGACCTGGTGGATAAAGTACTGCTCAACCAGCAGCTTTGGGAGCAGGATCTGAAAAATATGAGAGACTTTGCTGCACGAGTAAAGCATTACCTAAGAGCGTATATTCAGCAAGGCATACGCAATACCCTGGCTACTATTGTGAAAGATTAGTCTAAGTAAATAACCTTATATCCATGAAAATTTCCCGTCGCCAGGCGCTGGGCACTATAGGTGCAGTATCAGGCTCAACTCTCCTGAGCCATTGTGGACCACCAGCTTCTACTGAAGAACCCAGCACTCCTGAGGTTACTGTCCAAAAGTCCGATCATTCTGTCTCAGCCTTTACCTACTGCCTCAACACCAGTACCATCCGTGAGCAGAAGCTGGGCTTGATCCAAGAAATAGAAACCGCCGCTGAAGCCGGTTATGATGGTATTGAGGTCTGGATACCCACCATGCAGACATTTATGGAAGGCGGCGGTAAGCTGGCCGATGTGAAAAAACTTTCTGAAGACCTGGGCATCAAGATTGAAAATGCCATTGGTTTTGCTCCCTGGATCGTAGACGACGACGCTACACGTGCCAAGGCTTTTGAGCAAGCCAAACGTGAAATGGACACGCTGGCACAGATCGGTTGTCCCCGCCTGGCAGCCCCTCCAGCCGGCGCCACGCAGGAGCCGGGCCTGGATCTGCTGGCCGCGGCTGACCGCTACGCGCAACTGTTGGAACTAGGCGAAACGATGGGCGTCATTCCCCAACTGGAAGTCTGGGGCTTTTCGGCCAACCTGCATCGCCTCGGGCAGACCACCTACGTTGCGATGGAAAGCGGGCATCCTAAAGCCAGAATCCTGCCCGATATATACCACCTTTACAAAGGCGGCACAGACTTTACGGCGCTGAAGATGCTGAGTGGAGAAAGCATTGAAATCTTTCATATGAATGACTATCCGGCTGATCCGCCCCGCGAAACCATGACCGATAAAGACCGCGTTTTTCCCGGTGATGGCGTAGCCCCTTTGGATGAGATACTACAGACACTGGCCGCCAGCGGCACACCCAAGGTACTTTCGCTGGAGCTATTCAACCCGGAGTACTGGAAAATGGAGGCCTCCGTAGCTGCCGAGACCGGCCTGGAAAAGATGAAAGCCGCCGTAAAAAGTGCGGTGAATAGCTGACATACACTTGCGGTCACTTAAATAATAATTTGGCAATAGCTTAAGTGCCTCTACAACGGCAAAGAACTTCAGGATGAAATGGGCCTAAACCGGTACGACTATGGTGACAGAAAGCTGTCAACTTGGATGTGCAGAATGTTTTGTTCTCCAGTCGGCTACTACCGCTCTACGTAAGAACAGGCAAGGACTACCAGGAACGTTGTTTGCCCTTCATCGCCACCGATCTTCAGCATTACCTAGAGATAGGTAACATTAACATCATTTGCACTTCTCACGCGCTACAGACTTCCGATGATAACTTTTCCCAGTATCGTACGGGTACTTTATTCTGATATAATTAGTGTGTATACTGCGATTTTTACCTGCTAATTTTTCAGTAATTCCTGTCAAAAATACTTTTACAGCATAAATCTGTCAAAATATCATGTTATGATGCTGTCAAAATAGCATTAAGTTTTACTTTTTGATGCTTTTTTTAACGCTGGCATTTCGTTTGTCTTATCACAAACTGAGGTCATGATCTCTATTTAGATTTTGATATTTTCAGTTCCGCATGAGGCGGTTTACATAGGGTATGAATCTTTTGTATAATTTATTAAATGTTAAAATTTAAACGCATTAAGCCATGACACTTGTAGAAAGAAAAAACGGAAATCGTTCAACACTCAACTCTTTCAATTCTCTTTTTAATGATTTTTTCACCCGTGATCCGTTTGACTGGAACGACACCTCGGTCACCAATACTACCATTCCTCGCGTAAACATTCTGGAAACTGATGATAATTTCCGGGTGGAGATGGCCGCGCCGGGTATGCGAAAAAAAGACTTCCGCATTGAACTCAACAATAATGTACTGCTTATTTCATCTGAGTATAAGCATGAGGAAGACTTGCCGGAAGGCCACCGTTACAGCCGACGTGAGTTCAGCTATCAGTCTTTCCGCCGAACTTTTCATTTACCCGATACGGTGGATAATGACAACATCAAAGCACACTATGAAAATGGTATCCTGCGGCTGAACATTCCCAAAAAGGATGAGGCAAAACGTAAGCCCAGCCGTGTGATTGAAATTTCATA
>CAZZGE010000031.1:0-32514 GCA_964653665.1 uncultured Porifericola sp.
AACATGAAAAGATTAATCTTGGCGCTGCCGGTCACGCTGGCCTGCGTTTTTGTTCCTATCATTCTTTTTGCCCAAACCCTTACTTCGGAACACATAGATCAGCTTTCGTTCAGGCACATCGGACCTGTGGGAAACCGGGTCATCTCCGTAGCTGGTATCTCCGGGGACCCAATGGTATACTACGTGGGAGCTGCCTCCGGCGGTGTCTGGAAAACTACCGATGGCGGACTCTCCTGGGAGCCGATATTTGACCAGCAGTCAGTGCATTCCATCGGTGCACTTGGTCTCTCTGATGCTGCTCCTGAAACCGTGTATGCGGGTACTGGCGAACCTTTCATTCGCTCTAATGTGTCTATAGGTGAGGGTGTCTTTAAAACTACCGATGGTGGTGATCACTGGGAACATTTGGGGCTGGAGGAGACCGGCCGGGTCAGCCGGATCATCGTGCACCCTGAAAATCCGGATATCGTCTACGTTGCTGCCTTAGGACACGGCTATACGCCGCAGGCGGAAAGAGGTATTTTCAAAACTACTGATGGCGGAGAGACCTGGAAACACGTACTCCAGGTAAATGAACATACCGGTGCATCAGACCTGGTTATGGACCCGCATAATCCGAATATTTTGTTCGCAGGAATGTGGCAGCTAGAAATCAGGCCCTGGACCCGTACCAGTGGAGGGCCCGGAAGCGGTATTTTTGTATCGCGGGATGCCGGGGAGACCTGGGAAAAGCTTGAGAAAAACGGCCTGCCCGAGGGAGATGTAGGCAAAATTGCTCTCAGCATGAGCGCTGCACAACCTGAACTGCTTTATGCCCTTATAGAAACCGGTGACGGTGTTCCGCTGAACGGAAAACCGACCAATACCGGTGAATTGTGGCGCTCAGAGGATCGCGGAAAAACCTTTACGCTCATCAACTCTAACCGTGATCTTTCGGGCAGAGGTGCATACTATACGCGTTTCAAAGTTTCACCCGACAATCCTCATGAGTTGTTTTTTTTTCTCCTCCAGCTACATCAAAAGCATAGACGGGGGAGTTACCACCACCAACGTGCCACGGGCTGATGCGCCTAACTGGGACCATCATGAGATGTGGATAGACCCTACTGACCCGGACAGGCATATCGTCGTAGGTGACGGTGGTGTATCCATCAGTGCCAACCGCGGTGAATCCTGGCACCGAGTACAGCTTCCCATCGCCCAGCTCTATCACGTTACTACTGACAGTGCCGTCCCTTACAACGTACTGACCAATCGCCAAGATGGCCCATCCATGAAAGGCCCCAGCCGCAGCCGCCTTCAAAGCTTCAGGGGTAGCTTCATTGCTTCAGGCATGTGGCATCAGGTAGGCGGGGGAGAAAGTGGCTTTGCAACTGCCGATCCCTCTAACCCGGACATCGTTTGGTCCAGTGCATCAGGTTCCGGTGCCTTGGGGGGCGTAGTAGTGCGCTATAATGAGCAGAGCCGACAGTTTCGGCAAGTGGAAGTCTGGCCGGAAAATACGGTGGGTAGCACGGCTGCGGATATGAAGTACCGCTTTCAATGGACTTTTCCTCTACACATCTCTGAACACGATCCTGACAAGGTGTATGTAACCAGCCAGTTCGTACACCGCACCCAAAATGGAGGGCAAAGCTGGGAAATACTAAGCCCTGACCTGACGCTGAATGATAAGTCTAAGCAGCAGTTTTCCGGCGGCCTTACTGGTGATAATATTGGAGTGGAATACGCCAATGTGATTTATGCCTTTGAGGAATCACCCCTCAACGAGGGGCTATTCTGGGTGGGTACCAATGATGGGCAGGTACACATAAGCCGAGATGAGGGGCAGAACTGGGAAAACCTGACTTACCGAGTCCCTGATATGCCTGAGTACGGAACGGTACGTAACATTGAAGCTTCTACGCACCAAGAAGGTACTGCTTATATGACTGTGGATGCACACCTGATGGGAGATTTCACTCCTTACGTGTATAAAACAAGTGACTACGGTCGTAGCTGGCAGAAAATTACCAGTGGCATCATGGATTCCAAACTGAGCTACTGCCGCATGGTGAAGGAGGATCCTTTCCGTAAAGGCATGTTATACCTGGGTACAGAAAATGCGCTCTATGTTTCTTATGACGAAGGTAAACAGTGGCAGTCGCTGATGACTAACCTGCCCGCCAGTCCGGTGTACTGGATGGACATTCCCGAGCATTTTAATGACCTGGTAGTAGGCACATATGGCCGTGGTATCTGGATACTAGATGATCTCTCACCCCTTCAGCAATTCACACAAGAGGTAGCCGACTCAGATATGCACTTGTTTGCGCCTAAAGATGCTTACCGCTTCCAACCGGTTACCGCAAATATGCAGTTTTATCCGGAACCCTCTTCGGGTACCGACCCTCCTTTTGGTGCTACACTACTGGCTGTCGGAAGAAATGGCTACCAGTATGGGAGACAGTATTTCTCTGGTCGTTACTAGTATGGATGGTGATACCCTGCGCACGATGTTGCAGTCGGGGGAGGCAGGCTTCAACCGGATTTGGTGGGACTTTAAAGATGATCCTACCACCGAACTGGTCATGCGTACCAAACCAAAATATGCCGAATGGTATCCACTTGATGAAAACAGAACCCGAGAGGCCCCAGTCTCCCCGGTTTCCAACCTAGTGCCTCCCGGAACCTACCAGGTGCACCTGGTAGCCGGTGACAATAAGCAGACACAAACGATCAAAGTCATCAAAGATCCCAACTCAGAAGGTACCCTAGAGGATATAGAGTTACAGGCTGAACTGCTAAAGGAAATCAAAACCGACATAGAAGCCATTACCCTGACGGTCAATGAAGCAGAACGGATTCGTCGGCAGTTGCTGGACATGAAGCCCATGCTGGCCAGCGAGCACACCGATATTCACCGGATGCTGGCCAGCGTAGACAGCACGGTGCTACACATTGAAAATGAAATGATTCAGCTCATGCGTACCGGCAGGGGACAGGATGGCGTGCGCTTTCCTGGCATGCTACTGGAAAAGCTTTCTTATCTATCATCGGCGGTCGCTACATCAGACTTCCGGCCAGCAGACCAGCACCAGGAAGTATACGAAGAACTGCACAGTCGCTGGGGTGGGATCCGGCAAAAATGGGAAGACTGTAAGCAGGGACCGGTCACCGAACTGGTTAAAATGTTACAGGATAACGATATCGGTCCGCTCCTGGTAAGCCGGTAACTAATGGGACAAATAGAGTAATATTTTCCAGTTACATAACTGCAAGTGATCAGCCCTTCAACTTTGGGTTGATCACTTTTTTTATCATTGTACGCTGAGACAGAAAAGATTAAACGTCTATCAGTCCTAAATGTAATCCTTTTGTTTTTTTGCGACGGCGGCTCTGGCCATTTACCTGCACCTAAAGAGGGAGATAAAAGATTATTTTTTGACCTGTATTAAAAATACACCCATAAATACGACAGCAAGCCCGACGATATCCATAGTTTTTATCATGTCCCCGAAAGCCAGCCAGGCCATAAACATCGTAACTGGGGAGCCTAGGTAAAAAAAACTGGCGACCCGAGTTGCATTGATTTGTTCTATTAGCCGCCACATCAACCAGTAAGACGCCAGTGAAACAGCCAGCACTAGCCAAATCATGGCGTAAATGAATTCAGGCTTCCACTGGGTTGACAAGCCTTCTATGAAAATGGCAGGTATCAGCAGGGCAGCAGTTGTAGCGGTGCTTTGATAAAACAGGGATAGGTCCAGGGGTAATTTCTGTTCTTTCTTTTTCAATTCAATCTGCCGCTGTATAAGCGTAGCTACCGTGATACCGATAACAGAACCCAGGGGAATCAAATAAGCAAACACCGAAGTATAGCTCTGGAAATCAATCCGGAAGGCTACGGTCAGGACGACGCCGATAAAGCCTACTGTCAATCCCAGCCATTGATTATTGCTGGTATGCTCACCAGTGAGCATACCAGAAAGAGCACCTGTAGCCAGTGGCTGTAAGGCTACCACTAAAGCAACTATGCCTGCCGGTACATCGTAGTCCAGTGCTATTAATACACAAGCCAGCCACAGGCCATGTGCTAAGATACCGATCAGCATACTGGAAGTGGCTGTTTTCCAGCCGACCCATCGTAAACGTTTTCTTATCAGCAGGTAAAGACAGAGTAACAACGTCAATGCCAAGTATCTCCAGAACAATAATGTGAAAGGACCGGCGTAAGGAAGCCCATACTCAGCACCGATAAACCCAGAATTCCAAAGTAGTACGAATCCGGTAGCCATGGCAAGCGTATTATTTTGCTTCATTTAGAGTTAGGTAAAGATTGCTTTTGGCGAATGCTAGCGTATCTAACATTTCAATCCTAAGCGTTGAAATCATTTAAGTGTAAAATATATTGAGGAAACTTTATGCTACATTTTGGTATAGCTTTACTTGCTCTTTTTCTACAAAGAATTCCTGGTAGTTGACCCAAACATTATTTTTGCAGATGACTCTGATGTTAATGCAGGGAGCCACCCCCATTCTCTGCGTCATCTTTGCCGCCCGACCAGGTAGTTCACCACCCGCACTTTCGGTACTTTTCAAAGTAGTACTTTTTAATGCCTTGATTTGTTACGCAAATCTAAAGGGCGGCCCGCTCCAATGCATAGCATTACGCTCCATTTTATGCTTCAAAAAATGGATATAGCCGCTTCAACAGCTTTATTAGTGATGGGATAACCATTATGAAGATAGGTTTTACAATCCAGCATGTGCGTCTTCACACTCACATAAGTGGTGACTCTTTGGACATTCTAAGCTTACGTAGCAGTTAACTTTTTGTCAATCATTATCTTTTGCCATAGCTCCAGGTACTGCAGTCATTTACTATTGAGTAAAAAAGTACCTTGTTGCCTGACGTAATCTTTACTTTAAGCATGTTTATCTCTAGGATAAGCATTTATCCCCTACTATACATTATTCACTGAATGGATAGAATCTCACACGTAGACTAATATCCGATGCGGGATCATCCGCATGACCGGAAAAAACTACCAACTGAAAAATAGATCTTACTTTTTTTGACTAGTAATCAAAAGCCCGATTGTTCAATACAATAGTTTTTCATAAAAGTATGAACAAAAAAGAGAAGTTAATTTTTGTGGTCAACACAATCCAACCAACTTATCAGACGTCGGGGGCCTCAAATACAAAAGTATATAAGATGATTCGTGAGTACGGTACAGCTCGGCATAAAAAGCAACAGGACTTCTTAAGTAGCACGATAGAAGGAATCATCAAGTGCCGATCAGTAATTTTTCAGAGATACTCGATAAAATAGACCGTTCGAGCAGGCAAGAGTCCATAGAGCGCAGGGTAAAGAACTTTTTCCAGAAGGTGAATATTGAGCTTCTGAACTTTGGGGCTTTGATGTTAAGTTTTGTCCATCATAAGTAGGTTTGGATTAGTATAGATAGAACGGAATGGGACGCTGGCCCCATTTAGGTCCACATACTCTGCGTGGTAGCCAGTGTGTGGGGTAATTTATGTTTTTAGGCTAGTCCATGATCGTAATTGGGTAGGACTTATTTTTTGGGTAGAAGCCAGGATTGCCCAGTTTGCTCTGTTGCCCCATGAGGTGGTCAGTTTACTCTCCCGGTCGTGGTTGCAGGGGGTAGCCGAAGGTCATGATAGTACCATCAAACGCCTTTAGAGTAAAAAGAACCGGCTTCTTGATTTCAGAAGCGTAGCGATACTCGGTGAAAAGTTGGTGGTGAATAAAACCCTCCACTTTTTTACGCAGCCGGATCATGATGCATAGCTACCAAACCACCACCGTGATTACTCGGTAATCCACCATCCGGTTCTTCCGGCTGTAAGCTGCAAGCCTGGCAGAAGTTCAATAGAAGAATCAATAATTATATACGCATGGTATGTTAAAAAAAGGCCCAACGGTCTGGAGAAAATTTCCATAACTGTTCGGCCTTTTGAGTCTAAAGAATATTTAGGATGCAGGAAGCTCTCTTACTTTTATGTTTTTATAGTGAACTTCATTTCCGTGATCCTGAAGCAGGATATGGCCTTGTTCCCAAGCACCAAAACCTTCCCAGTCCTTGTACTTACTGTTTTCAACAAGCTGGGCAAACTCTTCACTAAAACGGTCAAATTCCAAAACTTTTTCACCGTTGAGCCAGTGCTCTACTTTACCGTCCATGGAAACAATGCGGGCCGTGTTCCATTCGCCAACCGGGTTGATAGGCTTATCCTGAGGGGTAGCTTTCAGGTCATAGAGGGAAGCTACAGTGCGAGTGCCCCCTCCGTTATTTCCTTTTTTGGCGTCGGGATGCTTTTCATCATCCAATACCTGATACTCCAACCCGATGGCGGACTTTCCTGAATTATACTGCTCAGTGACGTAGTATTTAATGCCACTGTTAGCACCTTCAGTGATGCGAAAGTCAACCATAAATTCAAAATCAGTATACTCATTCTGAGTAACAATATCTCCACCATTACCCGACTCAGCACCATCGGCAGATTCTACCACCAGGAGGCCATCTTCAACATGCCATCCTTTTTCAGGAAAATTTTCTTGGTGGGCACCTCTCCACTGATCTACGGACTGCCCATCAAAGAGGAGAGACCATCCTTCCTGCTGCTCTTGGTCAGTGAGGGTATTATCGCCACTGGCATCAGCTGATGTTTCGGTGGCTGGTGTGTTTTCAGTAGTTTTTTCTTCGCTGGTTTGTTGCTGCTGACCGCCACTACAGGCGTAAATAAAAACAGCTACCAAAGCTAATGTAAATAAATTCAGAACTTTCATCTTGGTTAAATTTTGAGGTTGTCTATTGTGAATGTTTTAGTTTCAAAATGTATGGGGTAGTACATGAAGTGTTTGTGCCAAGTTAAGAGAATCGTCTTAGACTTATCCTATTTTGAACAAACTTTTATAATGATCTGATTCTGTAAATATACCCCCACTGTGTTGGTAAAAGTCTTTTCCAGTCAGGAAAAGTCCGTTGCGAGCGTGTACCCAGTCCGCCTGAGGATTGGGGAGATAACCCAGCATTTCCTGCCAATCTCGGTAATTTTGGTGTCCATTATTTTCCATTGCACCCATACCCTCGAATCCCGGCCATGCAGGTAATCGGGCAGCTACGTTTTTATTCCAGTCTACCAAAACCGGATTTACCGTAAGATCCGCACACAAGCAAGGAATATTTTTTTCGTATGCCAGCTGGGCAATTTTGAAAGTCATGCTCAGGGTCTTGGCAATGGGTTTGAGGGCTATACCTTTATAGCCCATCTGTATACGTTCTTCGGCTTCCTTATCAGTATGGGCGCTTTCGTCAGCCACCAGGTTAGCCTCAAATTCACGCACATCTTCCCGATAATACTCCGGAAAAGGTTCCTCCACCACGACGATCTGATCATACGCCCCAATCTTACGGGCATGATCTAAGAGTCGCGCAAGCGTGTCTTTATCTGCGTACCGGCCGTTCATGTCAAAGTAGTATGGAATCTTTCCGTTCTGGGTATAGCGGGTACTTCCCTGTCCGATAGCCTGGTGTATTTCGGTAAGCTTGGCCATATCCTTTTCCAACATTTCTCGCTGGTTTCCCGGATGACCGAGTTTGATTTTCATAAAAAAATATCCCTGGTCGGCCAACTTTTTCATTTGGGATACGGGAGTAGCGAATGAAAACGAAGGAACACTCACCACATGCTTATGCTTTTCTGACATACCGGGTCGGTAACGTTCGGGAATGAGTGTATCAAAGTCGGTAATACCATGATGCTGCGCATAGAGCAACCATGCCGCATTATCAAATGCTACCAAAGCGTTAAGCACAAAAGTCTTACGGAGATCGTCCTGCCGACTTATTTTCTTTCCGTACCGATAGACCTTTTCCAGTACATCATCTAATAAAGATACTGGGTCAATAAAGGACTGACCGTTTACCATCTGCAGTGCCCGCTCAGTGAGTGCATACATGATGGCATTACTACCACTTTCAGAATATCCGGCGAATACCCGGGCATCGCTCCATAAGGTATTCTGAGTACCCAACCCAATGCGGGAGTTTCCCTGGTCATCCTCCATCCTAGCCACAACCTGCCAAACATCAGTCATGTACCCGCCTTTAAAACCGTAAGGGGTGGCCAGCGGCTCTCGTTCAAAATCGGAACGCACTTGCTTGACTTGAATCTTAGAAGACATAAATCGGAGCTTTTGGTTATTGGAAGCAGATGAAAGACAGCGAGGTAGCATGAAAGAGCCACCCGTCACTAGCGCAGAACGCTTCAAAAAATTTCTTCGTTGTTGAAAGTGCATATGAGCCTTGAGTCAATGGATCGTAAAAGCAAGTAGTATACTGTGGTCATCAAACCTATCAGAAATTAATAGCATTATTGAAGACAGGATTCATAATTCATCGCTGAATTTAAGCCATACTCGTAAATTCTTTATGAAACTATAATTTATAAATCATGAAGATAGGACATTCATAGCTTAGTCTTTGATAAGCAAGTTAACAAAATAATGTTATACTTTTAATCCTAAAGCAATTGTGGATTAATCTATCTAATTGATGCTGTATCAAAAATGCATGAACGAAAATTTAACGGGAGGATGATCGTCGTTTTTTTACGTTGGCCGCGGAGGGTTCCTGGTTGCCAGTTACTGTAGCTTCGCGCCAGCATCTCTACAGGCTTACTGAGTCTTAGATCCGATGCGTTGAGCGCACGTACTTCTTTTAGTTTCCCAAAACTATCAAAAGCCATCTCTCGCTCAACTTTACCATCAAAGCTTGATTGTAACCTGATCCGGAAAAGAAGTATTATCATGTAGATGAGCAATAAAATTTTGCATCCCCTTTTCAGGCTGAGGCGTGATACGTTCCACTACATAATGGTAAGCATTACCGTACTGGTCAAAACTAATACCCCGAATAAGTACTCCATCCTTGTATTCCTCTTCAAAAAGTATTTTGCCACTTTCATCGGTTACTCTCCACATGCCATGTTTTTGGTAGTTCAAATATTTCTCTTTGAGGCGATAGGCTTGGCCATCTTCCCGGACATCAGTCTTAAATAATCCATTTCCCCTATCCAGCAATAACTGTCCATCTGGTTGCCAGAAACTTTCTACGTACGCCTCTCCGTCCTCATTATCAATCACATCACGGGGTGTACCGTCTGCGTAGTAGCGTTTCCAAGTACCGGTTTTTTTATCCAGGCTGTAATGACTTTCTGCGTACGGTTGTCCGTTAGGGTGAAATTCACGAAAGTCTCCGGCCTTCATTCCTTTCAAAAATTTACCTTCACGACGTAACTGCCCATTCATGTAATAATCGCGCAGCAGGCCCGTAGATAATGTGCGATTTTTTTTCATTTATTAGACGATAATAAGTAGCTGATAATGAGTTGGTTACTTGCCACTGTTTGGAGAAAAAAACAGTGTCTACGTCGGGTAAAAAGCTAAAGAAGGGGAAATCAGACTGCTGTACATCCGGAGCATAAAAAAACCGCTCAGTGAGCAATAATTCAATAGTAAGAATCAGGGTGTATCCGCCAGGCTTATTATATTTTCCCAACAAAGTTTTCTTGGTGTCCTACATCCTGGTGTTACGAAAATCACCTTTGACGTACTTTTCTTCGTAAATAATATTGCCTTTCTGATCATAATAAACCCAATAACCGTCTTTAACACCATCCTCTAACTGCCCGTCCGGATAAAGTATGTCATTGACTGCAGCACTAAAAATAGCACCTTCGTAACGTCCTTCACCTAATTTCACTTTCTGCACCCCAGAAACGTCATGATAGCTGAGTACCTGAAAATCATCTTTCAGGAACTCAATGGTTTGCCAGTGGCTACCGTCTTCATACATAAACCGCCAGGTACCCATCGGTAGGTCGTTGACAAACTCAACCTTAACCTTGAGATTCACGTTCGGATAACAAAAACGAGTTCTCCCTGTTTTTTTCCGCCTAATAAAGACCTTTCATGATAAAAGTACCGTCCGCATTGTGATCCTGTACGGGGCCTATCCACGCTAGATAAGAGGTATCAATGATTGTATTTCGGTAAAGGCATACCGGTTCCCGACTGTTGATTGCCCAGGTGGAGTCGTAGAATATGGTGACCGGCTGCTGCGCAAATAGATGGGTAACTGACAAGAAGCCTAAGCAGCCAAAAATAATGTACTTCAGATAGGTTATCACAAACTCCTGTAAATGTATAAACGGAATAACAATAAGATATGTGATTATCTTGAAAAAAACCATTCAGCACCGGAAGACTTACATTGGCGACGGTAAAATAACTGCCAGGTAGTTTTTTTCACCGGGGGCTTGCAATGAAACGGCTTGGCCGGTAGCAATAATCAATTCCTGCTGCTGATTTTCATCTGCAAAGAGGGGTATCCAAATGAGCCGCGCTTTATCCGCAAGAGATGAAAGATCGGCGGAAACTATCCCCCCCTTGGCATGTAAAGTAAAAATCCCTCTCCGGCAAGTCCTCTAAGGTAGGCTTCATTTCCCTCTCTTTTCGCCATTAGTTCGTTACAGGGCGTTGCCCGAAAATGAGGATAAAAAGAAATTGCATGGCGGAGGACCTGTATTACCATCTGAGCTGTATCGCTCAGTCCAAGCCCGGCATCGGGACGGTGAAATCGCGTAGATGCAGCACCCAACAGCACATTTCTGACAAAGCGTTCTATCCCATCCTGGTTATCATGTCCGAATTTATTATCATCGGCGCCGTAGACCTTCACATTGTTGACCGGACGTGGCTCAGCTGATTGATGGATACGCTGAATCTGCCGCAGACCGTTGTCCCAGTGTTCCTGCCCTTTGATATGATTGTTTTGAGAGATATCCACGAAGTCATAAATTTCAGGGTGGTCAAAGGTAGAACGATGGGCAACATGATCCAGGTCCCAGGGGTCCCACATTTCGGTGGTATAGATCTGTTTGCTGGCTTCTTCCCGGGCTACCTTTTTGATGTAGTCAGACCAAAATTTGCCCCACTCCGAAGTGACGGAAGTTTCATTATCCATGCCGTAGAGAATGTGATCGTAGGCAAGGCTGTGTTCCAGTAGCTTATCTACAAAAGCCTGCTGATACTCCAAAACTTTAAACAAACTCATCTGGCTGGGAACAGATCGGAAAAAATTATTCTCCGTGTAGATGGGATGAGTACTAACCTCCTCTGATAGTTTACTTCTTCGGCTATTATAATTGACGTTGTTTTTCGGGTTGAAAGGGTTTACATTCCAATTGTCACGGTAAAAATCAAATGTTGCCCAGAGCTCAATCTGTACGGCAATGTCTTTTTCGGCGGTCAGCCGCAGGAAATTCTCAAATCGCTCCCAGTAGGCGGGATTAAAAGTATTGAGATCATACAGTCCATCTTCATTTTGAGCGAAAGGCCACAGGTTATCCTCATCCCGACTGGACATAGTACAGCGTACATAATTAGCTCCTACTGCTTCCATCTGGTCAAGATGCGCTTCCAGGCCGTCAACTTGAAAAAGGTTATCTTCCACACTTCCACCCATTAGCAGCACTGGGTTTCCGTCATACGACCAGAAACGGGGATTTTCGTCGCTGATGCTGATGCCCGACTGGGCAACAAGCGTGATGGGCCAGTAAAAAAGCGCCAGGGTCATGATGATGTGCATAAGTTTAAGTGGTTTTGATATGGGTTAATATAAAAAATACTCAGTAGATAGGAAATGTTATACAATTGTAAAGTGTGTGTTTTAATTAAAGCTTTAGTCTTGACCCGGTATGAGTTATTTTCTGTTCTAGCTCCATTTTTACAGCTGGTCAATATTGTCTACTTGAGAAGGGTTCTTCTTGCTACCGTTAAAAATGAATGCTTAGTGACTACGCCTTCCACCGAGCCTTATCTTCAAATCATTCCCGGGCTTATTATTTGATAAATCCGACAATCTTTAAGCATGATGTAATCTCTTTCGCAGAATTCAGGTCTATGCTTATCTTTGCTGCCAGAACTTTGGCAAACCGTAAACCATGGAAATTATTCAAAACTGGGTAGAGTCATTTTTAAGGGAAGCAGGTGTGGCGCTTACCTGGATTCCTTACCTGAAGACCATGCTGCTATTGCTTACGGTCTTATTATTGGCTTTCATAGTGTTTAATATTGCACGCTCGCTGATTGTTCGCTCACTGCATCGCTTCTTTCTACATACCAAGACAAAGTGGGATGATATCCTGATAGAATACAAAGTTTTTAGCAATCTGGCGCATATTGTGCCTGCTATTTTTATTAAGGTTAGCGCCCCCCTCGTGTTTTCTGATTTCCCCAATGTGCTGCCCTTTATCATGAGGCTGACTGACGTCTACATCATCATCGTTATTATGATCGTGATTCTGGCCTTCCTGAAAGCGCTGGAGTTTTTCCTGAGCATAATTGAGACTTTCAAAGATAAACCACTGGCTAGTTATTTTCAGCTCAGTCGCATTTTCGTGTACATCATCACTGGGATTTTAGTGTTTTCTGTTGTTCTGGGTAAGGATCCTATTGTCTTCGTAAGTGCTTTTGGTGCAATCTCAGCCATTGTTCTCTTAATTTTCAAAGATACGATTTTGGGTCTGGTGGCCAGCGTACAGATTTCTTCTAATGATATGGTACGGGTAGGTGATTGGGTACAGATGCCAAAATTTAATGCTGACGGAGATGTGATCGCGATGAACCTGAATACTGTCAAGGTTCGGAACTTTGACAAAACTATCACCACTGTCCCTACTTTCTATTTTATCACAGATAGCTTCAAAAACTGGCGTGGGATGCAAGAAAGTGGAGGACGCCGTATCAAGCGGCCCATTTTTGTCAATATCCGGTCAATCAAATTTGTAGACCCGGAAACCCGGGAGAGGTTCAAAAAGTATTTTCTGATCAGTGAATATGTGAGTACCCGACAGCTAGAAATTGAACGCTACAACCTGGAAAACAACGTAGATACGACCCAACTCCTCAACGGTAGGAGAATGACCAATATCGGCGTATTCAGAAAGTATGCGGAAGCGTACCTCAGAAGTCATAACCGAGTACGACAGGATATGACGCTGCTGGTAAGACAGCTACCTGCTACTGAAAACGGTCTACCCATAGAAATTTACTGTTTTACCAACACAACGATTTGGGCAGAGTATGAGGGAATACAGGCAGATATTTTTGATCATTTGCTGGCGGCTGCAAAACACTTTGAGCTGGAGGTTTTCCAAAGTCCCAGCGGCAGCGACATAATACGGGCAGGTAAACTAATGCAAAGGCTTGTCAACAACTAAAATATAATTTTCAAAAGGTAATGAATCTTAGCTCCATAATTCTCCACATGGTTTTGACATTATGACGTCAGCCTTATATGAGCTATATGATGACAATAATACTCAGAAAGGATAAGTTTTAACGGAAATCAAGAAAAGCTAGTGCTTAAGAAGCAGCACTTAATTCAGCAAAATGCTTAAAAAGTAAGCATAAACTATTTGATAATGAGCCATAAAGGTTTTACATTAATGTTGTAGTATATATATTTTTTACCGTTAAAAACTAATTTTTTATGGCTGTTACCAAGGTTATTGAAGTGATTGCAGGTTCTGAAAAAAGCTTTGACGATGCAGTGCAAAACGCGCTTACCGAAGCTTCCAAATCAGTTAAAAATATCAAGTCAATCTATGTGAAAGAAATGAACGCCAACGTAGAAAACAACCAGATTGTTTCCTTCGGTGTGAATGCTAAAATTTCCTTTATTGTACAGGACTAGTCTCCAGAAATATAATTAAGTAATATTTACACTTCCTGATGGACAGTACTGGCACTTGCCCTACAGCAGGAGATTATCGAACAAATGTGGGTCAGCTTATAAATCAGTTGAGACAAGTATAATGATAAGATAAATAATCATGGCAATAGCCGAAAAGAACCGAGATATGAGAATTGAAAGTAGAAGCATTGAGGTGCGTGTGTTAAACGGAGAAGCTACCTTGAAGGGTAAAGTTGATTCGCTTCAAAAAAAGAGATTGGCAGAAGAAAATGCTTTAGAAGTAACTGGTATCGAGCGGGTCAACAATAAGTTAGAAGTAGATACTGATGGGAACTACCCTGACGAAAAATTATATGCCAGTATCTTAGCTGAGATTCAGTGTGATGAAAATATCCACGAACAGCAAGTAGTATTGAAAGTCAATGGTGGCCGGGTAGCGATTCACGGTAGGGTGGGAAGTTATGTAGCAAGAAAAAGAATTGTAGAAATCGCACAGCATACACCTGGTGTACTGGAAATTGATAACCAGGTAGTGGTTAACCAGAAATGAAGTGTTTTTTAAACCAGCCAAAAAGCTTACTGACGAGAATTCCTAACGCATGCCCCAAGTCATAGTAAAGAAACACTAATTTTATGAGTCGTGAGAAGAAATCCCTGCAACGTCATGCATAAGCACTCGTCCGAAAAGATCAAGCAGGTTGTTGTTTCTGGCTTTCTTCCTTCAAGACTGTTGTTTGTTCATCGGGGCGGGCTCCCCGTAGCATAATAAACTCCTGGATATTCTCCAGATCCAGTACGCCTCTAAGCTGATCATTTTGTGTAACCAGAATGAGATCATGCTTGTGACGCTGCATTTTCATAAAAGCATCTTTGAGATCCGTTTGCGCTTCTAGGTACATTAAATCCCGATTCATGACTTCTCCAATCGAGACATTGCGGCCCCTTTCTGATAAAGCCTTGACCATCTCTCTCTTATTGAGCGTACCAACAACATCACCCTGTTCTTCTACCAGAAAACGTGTAGACTGACCATCTAAAAGGGAATCAATCGCATGCGAAAGCGGTTCATCAGTGTGCAAAGTTTTGTACTCCTCCATCGTGACGTCAGCAACCTGGTAACCACGCAAAAGATCCCTGGTCTGAGCGAAGGAGGACTCTGCCTGTGCTCCAAGAAAAATAAATATACCGATAAGAAGCAATATAGGGTTATAAAACAGGCCTACAAATACAAAAGCTATTGCTAAAATCTGACCCAATCCGGCAGCAATGCGAGTAGCTTTCACTCTAGAAAACTTAAAAGAGAGCAGAGCCCGGAAGGCTCGGCCACCGTCCATAGGAAATGCAGGAACCAGGTTGAAAACGGCTAATACCAGGTTAGCGGACAATAAGAGATATAAAAAGTTGTTACCGTTAACTTCAGTAAGTTCAATAACCTCCGGGTCAATTAAGCCAGTGGTATTCAGCCCAAGGAAAATCAAACCAGCGATGACCAGGTTAACGGCTGGTCCGGCAAGTGCGACCAGCAGTTCTTGTTTAGGATCTTCCGGCAAATTTTCAAACCGGGCTAGTCCGCCGATGGGCAAGAGTGTAATGTCACGGGTGTTAATCTTGTACTTTTGGGCAGTAAGGGAATGACCCATTTCGTGCAAGAATACGCACACGAAAATAGCTGTCAAGAATGCCAACGTCCAGAGAATTTGTGTACTGGTCTGCCCTTGTCGCGCGCTCTGTATGACGATCCACCCAATCAGGATCAGGAATGTCCAATGTATAAAAACTTTGATACCAGCGATTCTACCCAGTGATAAAGACCATTTCATATGTCGAGGTTTAAAAAAATTACGAAAAAGTAGGAGATCCGGTAATCTCAAAAAAAATTGTATTAATATCTAATTATATGCATTTTGAACTGCTAATCAAGGCAAGTGTTTGAAAAATAACAGTATCTAAATTTCAATCAATTTGCGTCACATTACCATGCAGACCTAGTAATAAAGTCTGCAACAATAGATACAATGGCTTATGTGCGTAACGAGCACAAAAAAAGGGTCTGGAGTGGTAGTTATGAAAACATAATTTTTAAAAGCTTATCATGGCCTCCACCAGGTGAGCTAATAGCGATGGGTTGTTTCAGGTATCAGTCTCATCTTCATCATCATCGGCAAAAGCTTTTTGAATGTCATCCTCAGTTGTGCGAAGCTTTGTACGACAATACTGAATCAGTTCCAGCGCCCGCTTGACTTCGTCAGATAGTTTGTCAATATCCAGTTCATCTTCTTCAATAGCCTGGACAATATTTTCCAGTTCGCTCACAGCATCCTGGTAGCGGATTTCTTTATTTTTCTTTCTGGGACTCATTGTCTTTTTTCCGTTCTTCAATTTTTTCAAGCCGACTGATTAGGTGTTGGTGGTAAGTCAGCGTTTCTATTTTGTCGTCAGCTTGCAAAATAACGTCTGGTGAAATAAGATTACCATTAACAGTGGTGTAGCTGAACCCTTTTTTTAGTATTTGATCGGGAGCAGATGCTCGAACATATCTCTCAACCTGCTCAAGCTTCTCACCTTGTCGGCGAATTAATTTCGTTGTTTCTGTCCTGAGTTTATGATGCAGTTGCCCAATGACTTCTCCATTTTCCCTGAGCGTGCGTCGGCTGCTGTAGTTCGTGCGTTGTTCCAACTGTCGGAGTTGGTTTCGTTCTGTTTGCAGGTTTCTGAATACCGCAAATCTAAGTTGTTGTACCAGACCCTCCATCTCGTAAGAACGGGCACTGACAATATGCTTACCTACCTGCGTCATACGACGCCACAGGCCTTGCAGTTTTTCTTCAAAGCTGTTTATACCGGAAATCAAGAATTCGGCAACAGCAGTTGGGGTTTTCATGCGGGTATGTGCAACCAGATCAGCAACAGTTTCATCTCTTTCGTGACCTATCCCGGTGACGACCGGAATTGGAAACTGGGCTATGTGCGCACCTACTTCATAACTATCAAAACAATCCAGGTCCACCTGGGCACCCCCACCCCTTATGATTACCAGCATATCAAACGCATTACCATGCTTTTCCTGCTGATCAAACACGGTTACCATAGCCTGTGTGAGGCTATGAACCGCCTGCTCTCCCTGCATCAAAGCTTTGAATAACCTAACATCAAATTGGTACCCATAGCGGTTATTTTCCAACTGATCAATAAAATCTCCCAAACCGGCAGCAGTGGGAGAACTGATGACGGCAATACGCTGAGGCACGAGCGGCAGCGGCAAAGATTTATTCATCTCCAGCACCCCTTCCCCGTCCAGTTGGGACAGAACCTCCTGTTTTTTGCGTGCGCGTTCACCCAGCGTGAAATTGGCATCAATATCTTTGACATTCAGGCTCAGGCCGTACACCTGGTGAAAGTTGTACTCTACCTGGCACAGCACTTTCATACCTGCCCGCAAAGATTCACCCGTGATGGTTTCAAACCAACCGCTCAGGCGGCGGTAGTTGTAGCTCCAAAGCGTAGCACGCATTTTGGCCAGCATCCGTTGATCGTCTTTTTCAACTAACTCCAAGTAACAATGCCCTTTTTGTGTAAGACGCATCTCTCCGATTTCGGCAACTACCCAGTATGAGGATTCCATTTGCCGGGATATGGTCTCCTGTAACAATTGATTTAGTTCAAATAATGAAAGATAGCTCATCGGAAAAGGATCTTAGACATTGTGGCTTAGTACCCTGAACAACAATCTATTGCTCACGGGGTTTCCAGGGGATTTCCTCTACCTGATGTTCCTTTCCCAGGGTACGGGCTAAAACAAAAAGAAAGTCAGAAAGTCGGTTGAGAAACTTCGTGAGCACCGGGTTGATCGTTTCTGCTTCCTGCAACCTTACCAGGCTACGCTCCGCACGCCGACATACACAGCGTGCAACGTGACAGGCTGATACATCAGGGTGTCCTCCCGGTAGTATGAAAAAACGCATGGGAGTGAGTTTGTCTTCCATGGCGTCTATGGCTTCTTCCAGCATGGTCACTGAAGATTCGCTAAAATCTGGAAGGTAATCCGGTTTTTGATCTCCCAAAAAAGCCAGTTGCGACCCGATGACAAAAAGATCTTCCTGAATATGGTGTAACAACTCCTGACGTTTCTGATTGACAGGCTGATCCCGTAAAAGTCCCAGATGGGCGTTGAGTTCATCTACTGAACCAATTGCTTCTACCCTAAGAGCTGACTTAGGAAGCAGATTTCCTCCTAACAAAGATGTCTTGCCCTGGTCCCCTTTCTTGGTATAAATTTTCATAAACTTGTTTTGATACCAAGTTAGTAAAAAGCTACTAAAAAGTAGGCGTATATTCGGCATTCACTTCTTCGTAGGTGTTAAGAAAAGTACGATACGCATCAGTACTGAGCTGCTCGCGGAGTTCTGATAGTGCCTCTTCAGCGTAGAATTCTAAACCTGCTTGTAAGCTGGTCAGGATATAGGCTTTCTTAAGCTCAGTTGCATAAGGATTGATTTCCTGTGCTTTGAGCAATAGATTATACCGCTCCAGAGGGTCCTCATTAAGCACGTTGAGCGCCAGTAAAAATCCTTTTTCAAAGAAAGGATTTCCCACCAGACGTTTAAGTAGCGGGGCAACTTGATCATCCTGTTTATCGCTCAGTAGAAATTGGGCCTGGTAATAATCTGTATGCAATGCATGCCAGCGACTCAAAACGGTAATCTCATTTAGATGGTTAACAATTTTCTCCCAGGCAGCCTCTTCTTCTAAGCGGAAAACCTCTACCCACTGCAAAAATTGCTGTCCGCGGCTGTTAAGCGCTTCTTTAGCGGGCATGAGTTGATCCATATACTTCAGCGTAGAGTTACGTTCGGCAGGATATTTAATCCAGAGATCATGCAAGGCCAGTATCAGGTAATTGGGGTCTTCAAATGCTTCAAGGGCAGCTACTTGTTGCGCCTTATTTAGATCTGCATACCGATAGCGCAGGAACTGATACAGCATCTGATCCTCATAACCTGAAAAATCTGCAGGTATCTCCGAAAGTACATTTAGCACCTCCTCCACCAACGGATCAGTGCTCATAATGCCTTCTGCCTGCAGGTTATAAATAGAATCCCAGGCGTTTATGGCTGATGTGCGTAGGCTGGCAAAGTGAGCAGACGCCTCAGTTAGGCTCACCGCCTTTCTTAGTAAACTCCCTTCCATACGGCGGGGGTCTACCTTATCAAAAAATTCACTAGACACCTGAGGCGCATTTTGCTGTAAGGCCCACATCCCTAGTAGGTTATTGTAGTAAGCTCTCCGGAAAGGATTACGGGCCTGCAAAACATCAACCAGTCGCATCGCTTCAGAAACCTGGTTCTGCTGATACAGAGCCCAGGCCCTGACCAAGGATAAGGCTTCACTGAAATTATTACTCGCATAAAACGCAGCGTATGCCTGAAGTTGACTGAGCTGCAGCGTATCCAGTTGAAGCGGGCGATTGAATACGTAGTTAAAAAGATAAGCAAACTCGTAACTATTGAGCATACTGTCTTGGGGCGCCGTCCAACGGAAACGCTCGTCTGCTAAAAAATTATCGCTCTGTTCGTACTTATTGGCCAGTAAGAAGGCATTTACCAGGCTGGGGATGTATGACTTATCCTGCAGTGTCTCATTGAGTAGTGAATCCAGGTCAAAGCTCAGGAGAGATTCATTTTTTGCTATCAGCCCTAGGGTATTGGTAACCGCAGCCTGCTCCGTAGCGGGGGACTCTGCCGCGCGGGACAGAAAAAGCAATGCCGAGTCTAACAAAGCAGTTTTCCCATAAGCAACTGCCAGATTGTTGTAAATAAAAGGATTTTGCTCAAATTCCTTGAGTCCTTGTTCATAACTGTAAAGGGCATCAAAAAACTGTTCAGTATCTAACAGTCCGTTGCCCATATTAACATATGCGTACACGGTTGGCCTTTTTTTGACTGCCTCCCCAAAGTAAAAAGGAGCTAGGGACGCATCCCCCTGGGACCGTGCCAGTGTGCCCAGCGCATAGTTGGATCGGTGATTACTATAGCCGTACTGATCGCCCAGTTTGTAGTACTGCTCTGCTACAAAGTTATTATCGTTCAACCGGTATAAGTCAGCGACTCCGTTGTAGTACCCTGCTACTGCCTGTTTAAACGGGAGCATGTTTGCATTGAGAAAGAAAGCAAAAACCGCAATGAGCCCAACGATACTAACCATACTGTAAGGAAAAGGTCTTGGCTGGTACATAATGCGGTAGACCTGCATATTATCCATCAGCGGTTGAATGAAATTAACAATGATATATCCCGTAAATATCAGACTAAAGCTAAACTGGCTAAAAACAATTGCATCCTCAAAAGTCTCTACCAGTGGATCATTGGCTGTAGCAAAAATATAACTCAGCGTACCGTAGCAAATGATGGCCAGTGCCAAATAAAAGAAAGCACCCATCGGGGCAAAGGGAAACAGAGACTGGTACTGGATCTCACGTTCCTTGAAATCCCAAATACCTAATAAAGTCGTAATGACCAGGATCAAAAAGGCGTTGAGGTAAACAACGTCCCAGTCTACGTAACCCGCATTGCGTGCATAAAGCAAAAAGACATTGGCCAGGTAAATGGAGGAGACGAGTAAAAAATGCCAGAGTGAGTGAGAAGAACTGATCGTATTGGCGCGAGTAATTACTTTCAGTAAAAAACTGATGAGTACATGCCCCAGTAAGAAAATAAACAGTATACTCAGTATAATGGGCGCGATCAGTCCGTAGTTAACTAGGTATACCAAAGGAAAATTGGCTTCAGCACTAATCAGCAGAAATGCACCAAAAAAAAGTAGTAATCCAGCAAAAGTAAAAAAGCGAAATTTGAGTCCCAGATCAGGGCGAATCTTATTGAAAAAGTATAAGCTGCATAAAAAAAGAGCCAGACCCGTAATCAACCCGGTTTTATCCGCTTTTCCGAATAATAGTAGCTGCTCAAATTGAAAACTAATCATGATACCGGTAAAAACCAGAGCGCTGAAGTAAAACCAGAATCCCTCCAAAGCTGAACCTACGACCAGCAAGATGAGCAGGCTGAAACATACCACAGTCAATTGTATGATCATGGGCCAGCGCTTAAGCTGTACATCACTACCCTGGTAATTTTCGGTGATCAGGTAGTTATCAAAGGTATAGCTGAAATCAAACAGGCCAGACCGGATGCGGTCAGCAGGCACACTCACCTGGTCAACGTTGGATATTTTTTGCCAGTCAATAACGGTGGCCGGGCTGTAGAAGTAAACAAAGCCAAAATAAAACAGCAGGGCTATCAAAACCAATAGTAAAAACCAGTAGAGTGTCCTGCTTTCGGTGTGCCAGGATTTCCAAAAATACCAACTATTCATAGAAGAAGCATCCTAATGCTAAAAATGTAACTGCTCAACGCTTGTGGCGAATTTGTAGTATCCATCAATGAGGAAATGCTTCATTCGGCATGATTACTTACGCTGGTGCTGAATCATTCAATTACTTTGGGCACCCGGATGTGCTCGTCGTCCTTCTTGGGTACCTGAGAAAGCCCTCGTTCCCGCGAAAGAGGAGGCATTACTTCATCTTCTCTCCAATTGTTAACCTCCAGCGTCATACTGGTCAGGGGGGCTACATCTTCGGTATCTACTTCTTTGAGCTGATCTACCCAGTCCAAAATCTCACTCATACTCTGGATCATGTCGTTCTCCCCCGCTTCGTCAAATTCCAGTCGGGCCAAATGAGCCATTTTTTTTACGGTCTGTTGATCAATTTTCATAAGTTGTTGTCCTTTTCAGATTCGGATAGTGATTTTGGAGTTCAGTTTCAATGATGTTAAAAACCTTATCTCGCAATGCCTCTACATCAGTATTATTCATGCCGCTGGTGTCAATGGGCTCATGAAAAATAGCTAATGGGCGCTCCGGGTGCATTATCATTCGGCTATCTCCCGGCTGTATTCGCCAGTTATGGGGCATAGTGACCGGCACAATCGGTACTCGTTGGTCAATAGCCAGTTTAAATGCCCCATTACGAAAGCTGGTTAGTTGCGGGGGGGTGGCAGAGCGAATACCTCCTTCAGGAAACATGACCAGCGAGAGCCCCTGATTGAGCACGCTAACACCTTCTTCGTACACCAGATACCGACTGCGCGCGTTGGTACGATCCACTGTAATATGAATGTTTCGGAACATAAAACCAAAAATGGGCACCCTGGCAAGCGATTTCTTACCAACAAAAACACAAAGTTTGGGTACATAGCCCATCATCACAATATCCAGGTAAGAAGTATGGTTAGCTACCAGTAGGTAGGATTGACCAGATTGCAATTTGGCACGCCACTCAATTTTGGGTGGAATGAAGCTGAGTGTCAGAAAAAGCCTTGCCCAGAGTTGATTGAGCCTGAGGGCCATCTTTCGCAGAAGAGGGCTGATGATACTGATTAAAAAAAAGGGATAAAGCATTAAAAGTACTCCTGCAAAAATTAAGAGTCCGTATGTAGAATAAATTCTGATCCAGATCTTCTTCATTTTGCCAGTAGTAACGATTATTCTGCCAGGGCCCGTTGTATCCGCTGTAAGTCTGTCCCCAGTATTTCCTGGGCAAGGATATTCAGACTTGCTTCACTTCCCATGAAGTGTACGGTAGTATGCTGGTGCGTGATAGAAGCCCCAACGTCTAGGGCAGCAGCAGGAGACGAACTTTCCAGTTCGTAGAAGGGACCTAGTTGATCACTTCCTTCTTCCAGGGTACCGTCGTTATAAGAATTGACCACGTCACCAGCATAGGGCTGATCCTGCAGTTCCCACATAGAATTGACGTACGAACACTCGCCTTCCGGCAATGAAAATATAACGATGGTAAGCACTTGATTTTCAGGATCATAGCTACCCATCACAGGGAGGGCTCTTTCGGGCGAAACACCAATTTTACTGCGGTATGCACCATCTGCCTTAAAAAATATGAAACTATCCTTTACTTTCAGTCGATCCTGGGGCACCTCGCCAAAGTAGTTGTCGTTGACAACCGCCATATCCGAAGAATCATTATCATAGGGAATAACAACGGTTGTTGATGGGGAAGAAATAAACATACCAAGGATCCAAATGGATAACAGACCACTTTCTTTTTCCCAGGGAGCTTTTCCAATATTGGTAATTCGGTTTTCGCTGGTGAATCCCACAATGTCAACTTCTGATGAATTAAAGGTTATGCCCAGCACATTTTCCAGGGCTGCCCTTTGCATTAACCGAATGGTGCGTTTCACCTCCAGGTCGAACTGAAAACCACTAAAATTCTGCAATCGCATTTTCTTGGAAAAAAACGCTTCATCATCCGTAGTGCGGACTACCTCAAACGGTTCGGTATCCAGGGGCGCAGGGGTTTGCCAGTCATCAAATAGAAATTCATCACCTTCCTGAAAAAAAATTGCATACTGTCCGCCTTCGGGGCCGAGCCAGAAACGATCCTCACCACCGTAGGGGTTGATGTGCTCACGTACCTGACCACTCGCGATCAGGTCATGATTGATCCAGCCAAAACTTCTGCCTTCTTCCCCTCTCGCCGTACTGGTCATCACTCTCCCCTGGTACTCAGGCGCGATGATAACCTGTGCTCGTTGGTTAGCGTCTGCCAGGACAATTACATTGTCCAGGTTGCGCTGTAGAAATTCAAGATCGTAACCAAAAGTACCCACTACCTGCTTCACATCTTCCACCGCTGCACTGTCACGATCTTGCTCTGGCTGACAAGCCCAGCACAGTAAACATACAGCTGATAATAGTAGTAACTGTTTCATTTTCAAACCTTATAAGTAGCTTCGGGCAATTGACAACGCCTGCTGTCCATATCCACCGCCAAAGATATAGTAATGATTAAGATAATGGTAAAGTTTGTACACATCATGGCGCTCTTTCCACTCGGCTGCCAGGGGGTATTCTTCATGGTAAGCATCCCAGACCCGCTGCGAAAAACCACCAAACATACCCATCATGCCCAAGTCAAACTCACGGTCTGCGTAATAGCTGGCAGGATCTATCAGAGCCGGGCCCCGGGCGCTGTACATGTAATTGCCTGACCACAGATCTCCGTGATTGAGTGAAGGGGGCGGTTGATGGTTGATCAGGCTTGGCAACTTTTGAAGAAGTTTGTCATATACTTTTTCTTCTTGGGCTTCAAGCCCTCTACGCTCACGAATCATAGAGACCAACGCGGCGATACGGTGTTCGCTGAAGAAGCTTACCCAGTCATCCTGCCACGGATTGGCTTGCGGCGTAGATCCGCAGTAGTTATCGTGATAAAAACCAAATTTTTCGTGCTGGTAACGGTGCAGCTGGGCAATACTCCGACCCAACTTCTCGTCCATAGCATCGGGGCGCTGAACTGGAGGAGCTAGAAATTCTGTCACCAGGTAGGCAGGCAGGATATCCCCGGGCAGGGCTGCCAGATACACCTGGGGGATGAGGAGCTCGGTATCAGCTCTGGCCAGTTCTCGCAGGCTTTCTGCTTCTCTCACAAAAAGATCGCTAACGCCTCCCGAATTCCACTTGATGAAAAAGTCACCGACACTGGTCAACAAACGGCTTGCGTGGTTAATACATCCACCGCCCAGCGCTTTGAAGTCCTGAATGATGACCGAATCTCCTATCTTGAATGATAACTTTTTTTCAATATGGGGCTGTAGTAGTTGTATCATTCTCTGAGGCTTTTTCTAAATACATTTTTGATAATTAGGTACAAACCGACAACGACTACCGTAAAAATGGCCAGTCCGGTGTAACTGCCCCCGGGTGGATTTTCAAATACACGCAGAGAACTCAGATCCGTCACCACAATACCGATCGCAATAAAAATACCCATCAGGGCCTCCCCAGTAATGAGCCCCGAAGCCATGAGTAAGCCTGACTTGGAGGCTACATCAGCAGCCTGTCTTTGAGTTTCGTTATCCTGTCGACTACCCAGGTGACGGCTCACTAGCCAGGCAACGATACCGCCAACAAAAATTGAGGTGTCCAGTTCCAGCGGAAGATAGAGACCGACTGCCACCGCCAGTACCGGCATTCTAAATACTGAGTTCCTTTTTTTCAAATACTGGTCAATAACAATAATGATCACTGCAATCGCTGCGCCGATACTTACCATGTTCCAGGGCAGCCCGCCTCCAAAAATACCGGAAGCTACACTTTGCATCAGCGTAGCCTGGGGAGCAGCCAGTGCTGCGGGCTGCTCAGGAGTCGGTGCGCCAATGCCATAACCCATGAGTAGATAGTTCAGCACAGGAGCGATCACCAGCCCCCCAGCCACTACCCCTACCACCTGCATGATCTGTTGCTTGTAAGGGGTGGCTCCCAGTATGTAACCTGCCTTGAGGTCTTGCATGTTGTCCCCGGCGATGGCAGCGGCACAGCATACTACCGCTCCCACCAGAATGGCTGCTGCTGCACCCCGTGAAGGTTCGCTGGCTCCCATCAGGAACAAGAGTAAGAGCGCAGACGCCAGAATCGTCGCAATCGTTACGCCCGAAATGGGATTATTAGAACTTCCCACCAAGCCAGCCATATATCCAGCTACCGCCGAAAATAAAAAGCCGGCAATCACCATGATAACTGTCATAACACCAGTAATGGCCACATCCTGGATCTGATTAAGGTAAATGGCAAATACTGGAATAATCATCACACCAATGGCGATGATCACCCACGACATAGGGGTGTCCATTTCGGTACGGAGCTGATCTTTGAATTTGATACCTCCCTGCTTAAAAGCTGCTACGCCTGATTTAAAAGCAGTGCTTAACGAATTGCGCAGGCTTAATAACGCCCAGAGGCCACCTACGACCATTGCTCCAACGCCAAGGTAGCGAATCTGACTGCTCCAGACCAGGATGCCCATCTGTTCAGCGGAAGCTGCTTCAGGGGCACCGAAGCTGGCAATGTAGATGGGGATGGCAATGTACCAGCTGATAGCCCCCCCCAGAAATACCAGGAATGAAATATTCAGCCCTACAATATAGCCCACTGCGACCAGCGCGGGAGAAAGGTTCAGGCCAAAGTACAGATACAGCCGGTTATTGAACAAGGCTGCCTGCTCAAACAGACCGTTCCACAGATTAAGAGCCGTTTCGCTCAGCTTGAATAATCCACCAACCGATGCGCCTAAAATCAGATATTTGACAGATCTACCTCCAGTTTCGCCCGTTTTAAGTACTTCAGAAGTGGCTAGTCCTTCAGGAAATTTCAGGTTCTCTTTTACGATAAGCGCCTGACGCAAAGGTACCGTAAATAATATACCCAGCAGGCCACCGGTCATAGCGATCAGCGTGGTTTCCCAATAGTTGAACTCTTCCCAGTATCCCATGATAATAAGTGCCGGTATGGTGAAAATAACACCGGCGGCCAGAGATTCGCCTGCCGATGCAGCGGTCTGTACCAGGTTATTTTCTAGAATGTTGTGTTTCTTAAAAACCTTCAGTACAGCCATGGAAATCACTGCGGCGGGAATAGAAGCCGATACCGTTAGACCGGCAAACAAACCGAAATAGGCATTGGCAGCTGAAAGCACCACTGAAAGGGCTGCCCCCAGTAATACGGCTTTGAATGTTAGTTCAGGCAGACTTTTTTGGGCTGGTATATATGGTTTGTTTTCCGGTTGAGCTTTTTCATCCAGGCGCGTTTTTTCTATCATCAGCTAGCGGTTTAGGTTGGTGACAAACATACAATCTTTGCAATAAATAGCACAGTCTGAGTCTATGAAATCAGACTTCGGCTTGCTCACGCGGTACTGGCTTCTCGTCTTTGTCCAGAGGCACATCTTTTTCGTAGGTCTCATAAGGAGGATAGCCCATCAAAAAGCCAAAGGGATGCAGTGGTTCTACACTATCAAAAATCACCTTAAGCATGGCTACAATGGGAATTGCCAGTATCATACCGATGGCTCCCCACACCATACCCCCGATGAATAGGGCCAGAATAACTACGAAGGGATTTAGGCTGACTTTGTTCCCCACAATGTTAGGCGTAATGAAGTTACCTTCTAAAAATTGTACTGCCCAAAACATGATGGCAACCCCCAGAGGATACCACAGAGAATCTTTAGTGAGAAAAGCAAACAGAATAGGGAGAATGGAGCCAATGAATACCCCGAAGTAAGGAATTACAGTCAACAAGGCGGCAAACACCCCAAAAAACATAGCATGCTCTATTCCGATCAGCATCAACCCTGTCGTATTTAAAATTGCCAGTATCAGTATCACAATGAAGAGACCGATAACGTAAGACCTAACGACCATAGTACCATTCTGGATGATCATTTCCAGCTTGGGGTGCTCTTTGGCAGGCACAAGCCGATACAGGAACTCTACAAAAAAACTTCGGTAGTATAGAAGAAAAAACAAGGATATAAAGATCAGTACCAGTGATGTAAAGAAATCAGCAGTAGCCGACAAGGTGTTGGTAATGATAGAAGAACTGTTCTGCACAAAGTCTGCAATAGAATCTTTGAAATAAGCAAGTTCCTGTCCCTCAACGATGTCAAGGTTTTCAGTCAGCCAGATATTAGCTTCATCTATAAATCCCTGAAACTTTGAACCAATGGCAGTAAGATCCCGGGTGATTGAACCAACCTGAATGGAAATAAAATAAAAAGTGAAAATTAGCACCAAAAAGATCAATATGATTGATAGGATTGCGCTGAGGCCTCTTGGCGCTTTCCATCGTTCCAGAAATACACAAACCGGATGAAGTATAAGTGCAAATACGAAGGCCGTTAGCACCGGTACGATAAAAGCACGGCCTATAATCATGACGAAAAAGATCATAATCAGTCCCAGTAGAATCACTACAAATTTTAAATACGGAGGTAATTGAAGCATAGATAAATTAAGTTTTAAGCAGAAAACAAAAGCCCAACCTCTACAGTGAATTAAAAAAATATGTCATACATCTGACAATTAAAGTCTTCAGTTGAAGCGTAGGTGGGTTTTTTGAATCATCTGCATACGCCAATTGTTAAATCGTCGTTACGAAAAAACTACAGTAAAAGAATATAAATAGTTGTAAAATAGTAAAAAGATGATAAATATACGTCGGTACAGGTGGTGGATTGCTCCCTTGTTCATCCTGCTGCTTGCCTGCGAAGAAGATGAATTAGTGCAGGATCCAAATGAATTGAACCAGGCAGATACACTCAACCAAAACTTAAAGACCGCAGTCTATAATATCATGAACGAATGGTACCTGTGGAATGATCAGTTGCCTGATGTCAATATTGAGACGTTTAGTGATGCTGATGCTTTGCTGAATGCTATGATGAACAAACCCCTGGACAAGTGGTCCTACATCCAGGAAGAAGAATCCTATAATGCACTGTTTGAGCGGGGAGAATACGAAGGTTATGGCGTACGGATGGCCCGCGATATGGAAAGTAATCTGAGAGTCGCCTTTGTATACCAGGATTCTCCCTTTGGAAGTGCCGGAGTGAAAAGGTCATGGATCATTGATCAAATCAACGGTACCAGAATTAAAAATGTAGATGGTTTTACACTCAGTCAGTTGCTAGAGGGTAGTAACCATCAGTTCACCTTTATAAAACCCGACGGCAGCACCGTCACCGAAAATTTTAGCAAAGGAACCATCGGCATAAATACTGTGATGAATGCTGACGTGTTGGAGCGTCAGGGTGCGTCCGTTGGATATCTCGCATTCAATAGCTTTCTAGCTACTTCTGAAGAAGAACTAGAAGCTGCTTTTCGGAAGTTTCAAGCGGGCGGTATTGAGGAATTGATTATAGACCTACGCTACAACGGGGGAGGCAGGGTCAACATTGCTGAATGGATGGCTTCTAACATCATCGGAAATGAGGGGACTTCTAAAAATTTTATTGAATACAGCTTTAACCGGGATAAAGCCGATCAGTACAATGAAGCGGTACCTTTCAACGAATCCACCATTCCCCTCAACCTGGATCGTATTGTGGTGATCACCTCGCGTGCTTCCGCATCAGCGAGTGAACTGCTTATCAATGGCTTACGCCCCTTTATTGACGTAATACTGGTGGGTGATGACACCTACGGTAAACCGGTTGGTAGCTTTCCCTTCTTTGTCCAGGGATATGCGATCAGCCCGATCAGTTTTAAAATAGTCAATGATAATGGTATAGGTGATTATTTTAATGGCTTGCAGGCGGATGTTTACGTAGAGGATGATCTTTCAGCTCAACTGGGTGATCCCGATGAGTCTCGTCTTCAGGAGGCGCTTTACTACCTGGAAAATGGTAGGTTTTCGGGCACAACTGCCCGGCGCTTACCCGATGATACGCAGCAGCTGGAAATGTACGGTTTTCAGCAGGAAATTGGTGCTTATTAGATTAAGATTGACTGAAAGGAAGGTGCCTCGCGCACCTTTTTTTACAAGTATACTGAAATCTTTACTATCTTTGGATCAAAAACATGCACAACGACTTGTCTCGCCGATTTTCCTGGCTCACCTTTTTATTCAGCACTTTCCTGTTTATCAGCTGTGAAGAAAGCAGTATAGAAAATGACATCAATCCTGATGAATATCTGCTTGATTACGAATTACTGGATACTTTTGAGGCATCGCAGTTACGTACGCTCATCAGTTTATTTGACCCAGATGTAAACACTGAGGTCATACTATATGATATTGATGTTTACCGGGTCAGTTACCTTACCCAATACCAGGGTGAAACAACCGAAGCTTCGGGCTTGATTTGTATGCCCGCTGCAGCTCGTGTGGTCAATTTTCCCTTTTTTCTGGGATTTCATGCCTCTATCAGCAGTCATGCCGAAGCACCCTCTCTTTTTTCTAATCCGCTGGGTACTGGACTAGAGTTCTTTGGGTCGCTGGGCTACATCACTCTGATCCCCGACTACGTTGGGTTTGGAGACGCTACGGAGTTTTTACATCCTTATCTGGTGCGAGAATCAGTAACAAGCGTCAGTACCGATATGGTAAAAGCGGCGGCGGAAATGATGACGACTTTGGAACAAACCTATGTCAATGAGCTTTACATGGCTGGCTATTCGCAGGGTGCCTACAATGCGATGGCATTTCTTTATGCCTTGGAAAACGAAAACATACTTCCTAACTGGGAGATTGTGGCCACTGCTGCGGGAGGAGGTACTTATGTCCTTTCTTCACTCACTGCTGATATTATCAATAATGATGTTTATTCATCCCCAGAACTGCTTGCCTTTTTAATTTGGTCTTATCATACCTACTATAACTTAGCAGGCGATGCTGGACAGTATTTTCAGGAGCCTTATGCCAGTCTCATACCTGACCTTTTTGATGGGAACCTTACCCTGGGTGAGATCAAATCTCAACTCACCCCTGATCTGAGCCAGCTTCTTAAGAAAGATTTTCTTGACGACTTCAGAAACGGAGATGAAAATACCATCAGTAACTTACTGCAAGAGAATAGCGTGCCTGCCTGGGCCGTAGATTCTCCTGTGAACCTACTACACACTCCTGATGATGAAGTGCTTAACATCTCCAATAGCCAGAAGTTCCTAACTCAACTTGAAAATGCTGGGGCCAGCAATATCACATTCACTCCACTGGTAGCTAGTAGTCATCGGCAGGCGGTGATTCCAATGTTGGTCACCACTATTTTCTGGATGCAAAACTTTCAGGGCGCGTAGTCAAGTACCTGCGCATCAGCGGGACGCAAAAACATACTTTGGTCGCTGGGCAAGATTTCAATACTTAAATCCAGGTATTCCCATACTTCCTGGATTTCACCCAAACGTTCATTTTGCCAGGTATACTTTTCGCATTGAAGTGGCAACAGTAAGCCATTGACCCACTGCCAGTTCTTGTACAGACGAGCTGAATACAAGTCATTATCAACTTCGGTATTGATTTTTTTCAGCATCCGGGTCATTTGATGTGTTGCAGGATCAAGTAGCATCAGGAACTTTTCCCGGGAAGGAAATTCTGTATGATTACGAAAATCAACTTCCAATGCAACGTACAGCTTTCCTCCTATTCTCTTCTGACCTATTAACTGTTGACCAACATCATCATCGGACAGTAAAAAAGGCATGGTAACAAAAAAATAGTGTCCATAATGAAAAGCCTGATGATTTTCTAAAAGTAGATGGCTGGAAGGATTATCAATGTGCCACACTTCATTTCCGTCATATCCAACACGAACTTCTCCGTTGCGGATAAGAACCTTTCCACTATTTAGATCTACCAGCTGTTGATTTACTGGCAGTGATGCCTGGTGCAGCGTAAAGGCTAGGGTATTCATCTGTCGCCATTTTTGAAGCCCTCCATGCGCTTCCCAGACTTTTTGCAGTATTTTTGGAAAAGGACTTTCAGCTTGAGACAGTACCTCCGGTACTTGCAGTTGCTGTTCAGGTGATGACTGGCAAGACAGCAAACTGAGCCAGATCAAAAAGTATCCGGCTAGCTGGAATGATCTCTGACGATATACCAATTTCCATCAATTTTCTTGAATAACAGCGTAAAATGCCCGTCCAGATCTCCAATTTCGCGTTTGAGTTGCCATTTGCCCACCATATGAAAATAGGAAGTAGACAGTTGTTGCAAGTCAACGATATCAAAGCTTAGCATGCCCATAGCACTGCGGTCGGGATAGGTTTTGAGGTAGCGATCAAGTGTGTTGTCGTAGCCGTATACCACACCAGTACTACCGATAAACATCAGCGAATCGGAGGGCCAGTAGCCTTCCATAAAGCACACGATATCACCTTCGTTCCAGCAGGATTCCTGTTTATCCATGATGGCCAGTATTTCTGCCCGGTCGGAGACACCAGTAGCTGTACCACAAGAAAGCAAAAAGGTAGCCGAGACAGTCAGCCACATCAGGCTTATAAAGTAGGTCTTACAGTTCACGGATCTTAATTTCTTTGAACCATACAGCATCACCATGTCCCTGCAAAGCGATGTGACCAGATTTAGCCTTACCGTAGTCAGGCATATTTTTGAATTTTGTCTGCGCCACCTTCTCCACCCATTCCGGAGACCAAAGTTCATAACTAACCACTTTTTCACCATTCAACCAGTGTTCGACCTGCCCCTCATTGACTACGATTTTGGAAAGGTTGTAAGCTCCGGCAGGTTTGGTCGGCTGACTTGAAGGTACGTGTAATGCATAGTTAGCGGCGGTGACCTGGGAGTCCTGTAGTTCGTAATCATGCACCTCTTTGTAGTTTTCGGCATCAATCAGTTGGTACTCGGGCCCCGTCTCATACGTACTGCCGTACTTATCGTCTTCTACTACATTATAAATAACACCACTGTTGCCTCCTCTCTCTATTTTCCATTCAAATACCAGTTCATAGTTTTGGTAAGTATCTTGGGTGATGATATCTCCCTGCTCACCATCGGTGGTCAACTCTCCATTCTCTACTTTCCAGCTCAAAGTCTCACCTTTGAAGTCACGCCAGGCGTCGGCATTTTGTCCATCAAAAAGTACTATCCATTCGCCCTCGGTGTTGGAAGTAGTTTGGGTTGATATCTCATTTTCAGCGCCTTGATCATCATCTTGAGTAGCCGGCTGGCAATTCCAGAGAATGAGTAATACCAGCGGCATCAGGTGTTTGGGTAGTGAATTCATGTGAAGTTAAGTTTTTTGTTGAGTGTAAATTTAGAAGAAGAATAAAGATAAGCCAGTTTAGCGGGTCTATCAGGAACATAACAAAAAAATTATTAAGAAGCTTGTTTGAAAAAGCTAGCCAGGTTAACAGGTTTCATGAAACCA
>CAZZGE010000032.1:0-32453 GCA_964653665.1 uncultured Porifericola sp.
TTACCAAAGTCTTCAGAAAGATTTCTCCACAGCGAGTGAATGTGCCACTGCTCGTAGGTTCGGTTGTCGTATTCTATCAGGGTGACGGGCCCATGAATGCGGTAGTATTTGGCATCTCTTAGGCCCTTGTTGCCTGCCCAGGAAAAGTGCAGCTTGTTTATGCCCGCTTGGCGAATTTTCTGCATTTCCTGTTCCGCCAGGGTAAAGTTAAGATTGTAAACCCAGGCACGTACCAGGGCGAGAAGGTCTTGCTGCTGGGCGGGAGTCATGTCGTCAGCGGGCAGTCCCTTCATTTGCTCTGTATGGGGTTCATCTCCGGTACGCGTAAGAATATCGTCGGGCATCTTAGCGTCCAGCAGGGCGATGCGCTCTTGTGGACTGCTCAGAGAGTTAATCAGTCGCCATGCAATGTCGGCCTCTTCATCCATCAGGCTATAGCCGGCGTAGGGGCCTTCCAAAATCTCGCGTGGATCAGTACCAATAAACATGGGCGTAACGCTGATGCCGTCCGGGCTCAGGCTGAAATTCAACGAAAGATGGTGTCCCTCAAAACGCCATCCCCAGGTGGCATCGCTATCGGGCTGACCGAAAATGGAGATATAGTAGTAGTCGTGGCCGTACATAGTGCGCTCGGTATCAAAGCCGTCTTCTTCAAATACACCCATACGGTGCTGTTGGTCCTGTCGGATGATTTGTTGTGCTTTCAGGTAGCCCTGGGCACTTAGTCCGGTCTGGAGAAGTGCGTGCAGAGCAATCTTTTGCGCATTGTCCATATCCCCCAGCGAGAGCCCTTCGCGGGCAAAGCTGTGGGTAGGTAGGTTATTCCAGTTCTGCCGGTTGCTATCTCCGTAAGGAATGGATACCTTCCCTGCCTGTGCTTGGCTCAGGGTATTCAGGAGGTTTTGTGCTGCCGATACCATATGGTTTTTGACACTTGCTACCGGGTCATAGTCTTGCGCAAAAATGGTATTTGAAAATATAAACAGGAATAGCGGTATGAGGGCTGAAAGCTTCTTGATCATGGTTTGGGTTGCCTTTTTTTGATTAGATCTTTGCCAAAGTTTATAATTTTGGCAAAGATCTAAAGGTACATTTTCTATTGATGCTGGTCTCTGAGTAAATCGTTTACAGTTTTTACCGGGTTAAAGGTGATGATAGGCACCTCTACGAAAATCGTATTCCAGTCAGACATACTGCCATTCCACAGACCGGGGAGCTCAAGCGCTTTGAGTTCTTTACCATCCTTAGACTTGTGAGAAATAAACCCGGTTTGTGAGTCTACAAAATGGGTAAGGTCAAATTTCTTTCCTTCAAAGTCTTTTAATGAACATACGATATCTACCGGGTTGAAGTGGGTAGCATTTTTAAATGTTTCTATCTGTTCGGCATCGTTGGTATCAACCTGGGCGCTCTCCACGATCTGAAGCGAGGTGCTGTCATCATTATTTTGTGCCCAGAAGGGGCCGCCACCCGGCTCACCTTCGTTTTTCACCATACCACACACCCGAATGGGGCGGTCCAGTTTCTCGAACAGGTAGGCTACTTTTTCGTCCTCTTCCATCGTAGAGAAGACCTGCGGCGAAATATTGCAGAGCTGGTTTTCCACAAAATGCTGAATCTCTTCTATCTTTTCATTAGAAAGATCATCAGACTCATGGATAAGGTGAAGGTATTCAAAAATCTTCTGCTGGTAGCTCAGTAAGATGCCCCCCAGCATTTTTTTATACTCATAAGTAGCGCCCTTAATCCGGTCAGGTACAACATTGTCGATGTTTTTGATAAACACCATGTCTGACTCCAGGTCGTTGAGGTTTTCAATCAATGCGCCGTGGCCACCGGGGCGAAGCAGGATTGTACCGTCCTCATTGCGGAAAGGCTGGTTTTCCGTATCTACCGCGATAGTGTCGGTTGATGGCTTTTGTTCGGAGAATGTGATATGATAGGTGACACCAAACTCTTTTTCGTAGTATATCTTCACTTCTTCTATGTGCTGTTCAAAGGCCTGTCGGTGTTCCGGAGAAACCGTAAAATGGATGAATACTTCGTTTAGAGCGTTGCGGCAGTAATTGGCACCTTCCACCAGATGCTCTTCTACCGGCGTACGGGTGGTATCCGGGTAGTTGTGAAATTCCAGTAAGCCTTTGGGCAGGCTTCCATAGTTAAGGCCATCTTCTTCTAGTAAAGTTTGGAGCACACTTATATACTTCCTTTGGATAATAGCCTCACTGAGGCTTATGCTATGCTTTTCGCGGTATTTATCCTTTAGGCTGTCGTAGAAGGCGAAATCTTCTATGCGTTTAAAAAAGGTAAAGATAGGACGCATTTTATCGTCACTGATCAACTGCTGATATTCCTCTTCAGAGCCTTTGTAGCTGCTCATAAACCTAAAAGGCGCTTTGAACATGCGGCTGGCAGCCCCCGAAGCCGGGACGAACTTTTCTACCCGGTAATCAGGGGATGATTGCTCAAAGAGGCTGACGTATTTCTGCTTCACATTATCATCAACACTCAGGATGCCTTCGTTGATGGTAGCGGCTTTGACAATCCTCAGGTAGGGAAAACCCTCTTCAAAATGCTGAATCTGTTGCTTGATGGTGTCAAGATTGGCACCGTATGATTTGAGTTGATTGAGGTCTTGGTCAGAAAACATAGAAAAAGTCGGATTAGGTTAAAAAGGTGTTTTCGCTATCAAATTAGTAATAAAAGGGAAAACTACATAATCACCCGATAGAAAGCAGGTTTTCTTATTTAACACCAGTAACGATCCGTATGAAGCTAGTTATTCCGACCACCGAAGATACCCCGGATGACATCAATAATTTTGGTACGTTTTTTCTCTTTGCTTCTTTCAGGGCGGCGGGGCTGTGGCACACGGCGCACCTGCTCCGAAGTACGCTCACGGCGTTCACGGCGTTGTTCATTCTCATCTTCGGCAAAAAGCCGCCAGAAAAAGCCGCGGTCTTTTTCCAGGGTTTCCTTGTAAAAATCACAGGATAGCCGGGCCATCACGTGACGCCCCGGATCGGCAAAACGAGCCTGGCTGACAATTCTGAAGTCTGGCTCGCGGTTGACCTGCTGCATAAATTTGGCCCATATGGGTAGCGCTGTATTGGCACCCTGCCCCAACCGGGTACTACGGAAGCGAATCAGGCGGGTAGCACCGCCTACCCAGGCACCTCCTACCAGCTTGGGAGTTGCCCCGATAAACCATCCGTCGGCTTGTGATTGAGTGGTGCCGGTTTTCCCGGCAATTTCATTGCGTAGCCCGTAAGTGTATCGCAAGCGGCGGGCTGTTCCACTATCTACTACGTTCTTGAGCATCTGCATCATCATATCAGCAGTTTCCCGATTCAGGGCTTTGCTCATCTTAGCCTTCTCTTGGGTAAAGTCCACGATTACGTTGCCGTACTGGTCTTCAATGCCTAAGAGGTATACTGGCTTTACCCGATAGCCTCGGTTTACAAATGTACCATATACTGTCAGCATTTCTGATAGGGTAAGGTCAGCGGTTCCCAGGGCGATAGAAGGCTGTCGGGGCAGTTCGCTCTCTATGCCCATCCGATGGGCCAGCCCGGTTACGTCGTCTATCCCGGTTTTCATCATGAGATCAACTGTCACTGTATTGACAGAATTAGCCAATGCGCCTGGCATAGAGTAATAACCATTATATTTATTATTGGCGTTGCGGGGTGTCCAGTCGTCGTAGTCTTCGTAAGTACGTAGTTCGTTACTGATGTAGTCGCAGGGGTCCTGGCCCTCCTGTAGCGCTGCCGCGTACACAATCGGTTTGAAGGTAGAACCTACCTGACGGCGGGCGGTCACATGATCATATTTGAAGTATTCGTGATTAATTCCGCCTACCCAGGCTTTGATATGCCCGTTCTCAGGGCGCATGGCTAGAAAGCCGGCATTGAGAAACATCTGGTAATAGGCAATGGAGTCAAGCGGACTCATGGTTTTATCCTGTTCACCTTCCCAGGTGAAGACCTTCATGGGAATGGTTTTATTGAAGATATCCTTTATTTCCTCTTCGCCAGCGCCACTTGCTTTGAGTCGTTGGTAGCGGGGACTCCGTCTCATCAGGTTCTGTAGGTAGCTGTTGTCCTTTTCCCAGGGAGTACGGCCCTGCCAGTGCTGGAAGAAAGTGGCCTGCAAGACTTGCATGTGCTCCTGTACCGCTTTTTCAGCATAGGACTGCATACGCGAATCAATGGTGGTGTAGATCTTCAGGCCATCGGTATACAGATTGTAAGGAGTGCCGTCGGGTTTAGGATTGTCGTTCAACCACTGTTGTACCTCGTGGCGAAGCTTTTCGCGAAAGTACGGTGCGGGGCCTTCATTGTGGGACACGTAAGTGTAGTCCAACTTCATCGGGATGGCCTTGAGTGAGTCAGCCTGGAACTGGCTGATGTATTGATATTTGGCCATCTGGTTGAGCACTACATTGCGTCTGCCCAGCGCTCGCTCCGGATGCAGACGGGGACTGTAATAGGTAGTAGCTTTCAGCATACCTACCAGCACGGCTGCTTCTTCCGGCCGTATGTCCTTGGCAGACTTGTTGAAAAAGCGCTTGGTGGCTGCCTCAATGCCGTAGACATTTCCGCCAAAGGATACGGTGTTCAAGTAGAGCGTCAAAATTTCCTCTTTGCTATAGATTTCCTCCAGCCGGGTAGCCGTAAAAATTTCCTTTATCTTGTTGATCGGCATGCTCAGGATCCAATAGTCCTGTCGGGGGAAGAGATTTTTAGCTAATTGCTGACTGAGCGTACTGCCGCCTCCTGAACTTTCGTTACTCAGTAGTATACTCTTGACCAGGACGCGCATCATACTGCGATAATCAATACCGGCATGCTTATAAAAGCGTGAGTCTTCCGTAGCGACCAATGCTTCTACGATATGGGGCGCAATCTCCTCATAGTGCGCACTGGTACGGTTCTCAATGTAGTATTTTCCTAATAATTCTCTGTCGTAAGAATATACTTCAGAGGCATTGTAGTTCTTGATGTTACGAAGCTTTTGTTCGTCAGGTAGCTTACCAAAAAAACCCATATGTACCAGGATGATGAGGGTCATGTTGGCGAGCAGCAGTGCCAAAAAAGAGTATATACTTAGTCGTAACCATTGTTTCCAGCTAAAATGGCGTACGGTACGATAGGTAGTCTGTAGCAAACGTCCGGCAACATGCAAGCTCACCTTGACGAAGTTTACCAGTATATTAAATAGTTTTTTTACAATGCGGTGGATGACTTTTTTGATATCTGAATCCAAAATCTGGTTTAGGTTTAAGGAAGATCGTTCTTAATACGAAATACCACTCCGTTTGGTATACTCAATTAGCCTTTCATGTTAACAGAGGACAAAGATGATGCAAAGCAGCTTCTGCCTGAACACATTTAAAAAGGATACCGTCAGTTTCTTGTTTTGGGAGGTAAACTATATATTAAAGAAAATGCGCAGTCAAATGCTACTACTACTCAAGAGTCTTTCCTATCTCAAAATTCCGAAGAAGTGCCTATCCATTTACTTTTTCTTACTTTTTATTCCTTCTGGCATTTACGCACAAAGTGCAACCCGATCAACCACTGAGACTGATTCCATTCAGATTCTTGCTATTCATCATACCCAACCCTCTGAAGCTGATCATAGTCGTATGATCCGAGTTGATATCGTGTACCATCTTGTTTCCAAACCAAAAGGACAACTTATGATAGGCTTTGACATCAACGAAACAGGGAAATTCAGAATGCTTGGCGAAATAGTGCAGATAGTTGAATCCGGTATTGGTCAACATACATTTCAAACTAGTTTGACCGAAGAAGAGTGGGCCGGTGATAAACCTTTCAACGTTTACGTCAATTTATCAGAGTTTCCCCACCCCAAAAAATGGACACCCCTTGCCAACGACAGAGAAGCACTATTGTTGAAGCCTTAATTTTTTGGGGTAGTTACGATCAAGTTTTCGAGATAATCATCCCTCTGCCTTCCGGCGTGCGTAGTAAATAATTGGGCAATTATATACTTTTTAGTACAAAGTTTTGGCTTAATTACGCAGGCGTGAAGATTATTTACCTTCCGCTTAATATCTTGCCTGGTGAATAATAACCTCTATCATTTATACAAAGCTAACCTAACCAATGAAACACTATACATTATTATTTGTCGCTTTCCTGTTTTCAATGCTATCAGTCAGAGCGCAAACACGAACGGAACTCATGGAGCAGGTAGAAGACCTGGAAGAGGAGATTGACGACCTTCGTCACAATTTTGACGTTCTAGAGAAAACCATTGACGATCTCCACTGGCGACAACAACTGAAAGGCTACGCCTTTGTGGATAAAGTAGAACTTACCGGCCCTCCTAAACGAGTCATTAAAAACCCTACTGGGCAGGGCGCCGGCAACCCACTGCGTATCAAAGCTTACGTTTTTTTGCCGGATAATCTAGATCCTTCTGCCAAGTACCCACTGCTGGTACTGCCACACGGCGGCGTTCACAGTGATTTCAATACGTTCTACATCCACATCATCAAAGAACTGATGGCCCAGGAGTACATCGTGGTGGCTCCTGAGTACCGGGGAAGTACTGGCTATGGTAAAAGGTTTTACCAGACGATCGATTATGGCGGGCTGGAAGTAGAAGATGTTTACAACAGCCGTAACTACATGCTGGAAAATTACGACTTCATTGATAAAAACCGGGTCGGCATATTTGGATGGAGCCACGGTGGACTGATTACGCTGCATAATATTTTTGAGCATCCTGATAGCTATAAGGTTGCCTATGCCGGTGTGCCGGTCAGCGACCTGATCGCCCGTATGGGCTACAAAACACAGGGCTACCGCGATCTTTACTCCGCAGATTACCATATCGGTAAGTCGGCCTACGAAGATGTGGAAGAGTATCGTCGCCGTTCTCCGGCCTGGCAGGCACACAAACTGGAGACTCCTCTGCTGATCCACACCAATACCAACGACGGTGATGTTAACGTTTTTGAAGTGGAGCATCTCATAAAATCTCTGAAGGCTGAGGACAAAGATTTTGAGTACGAAATTTATGAGGACATACCTGGAGGTCACGCTTTTGATCGCATAGATACTCAGCATGCCAAGGGAGTAAGATTAAAGGTTTACAACTTTCTCGCTGATTACCTAAAGCCCAATCGTACTTTCCGCAATGTCAAAGAATTGCACCAGGCTAGCTATCTGCCTCACTAATGGGGTGGACTGATGCCCTCATTGTCATCGGAGCCGGTTTTGGAGCCGGCTTTATCAATACACTCGCTGGCGGGGGGTCACTGATTACCCTGCCGGTTCTCATTTTTTTGGGTCTACCGCCAGCCATAGCCAATGCTTCTAACCGGGTAGCTATTTTTGCACAAAATATCTTTGGCGTACTGGGCTTCAAAAGTAAAGGTGTCTCTGCCTTTCCCTTTAGTATCTGGCTCAGTGTATCAGCACTGCTGGGGGCTATCTTGGGCGCCGAATTAGCCATTGAAATCAAAGGAGAGATTTTTAACAAGATACTGGCCGTGGTCATGATCGTGGTGGTATTCTTTACTATTTTCAGTCCTAACCATAAGCCGAACGAGATACTGGAAAGAACCGGTAAAAAACATACTGTGGTCAGTGTGTTGCTCTTTTTCCTGGTGGGTATCTGGGGTGGTTTTATTCAGGCAGGCGTAGGCTTCTTGATCATCGCCATACTCACCACGGTCAATCGTTTTAGCCTGGTAAAAAGTAACAGCATTAAAGTATTTGTGGTGCTGGTCTACACGGTGTCGGCCCTGGCCGTATTCATCATTGGAGGAAAAGTCAACTGGTTGTTTGGACTGGTGTTGGCAGTAGGTAACTCCTTCGGCGGATGGGTAGCTTCCCGCTGGTCGGTAGAGAAGGGGGATAAGTGGGTCAGAGTTTTCCTTGTGATTACAGTAATAGCACTGGCGGTGAGGCTTTGGTTTTTTGGATAAAGAAAAAGGCACCTGGAGGAGTGCCTTCTTTATGTCAGTAGGTCCGTTACTGCATGACCAGCTTCTGGCTCTGACGCTGATCTCCCATACTGAAGTTCACAATGTAAAGGCCCTTGGGTAAAAAGCTCAGGTCAGTAGTTTCTTCCATATGGTTTCTTCCATGCGCACGGTATACCACATTACCGAGTTTATCGTGCACCGTCACCATGATTTCCTGCTGGTCACTGCCCAACGCCTCCAGGTTGACCACCCCGGAGCTAAAGTTAGGAAACACCTGTGTGTAGGAAAAGCCGCTCAGGTCTCCCGGTGTGAGTTCCAGGTCTATGCGCGCACCTGCCATCAGGTCTTCGGTTTGCTGGGGGGCACTGGCAGTAGCAGTTCTTACCTTATTATCCGGCCCTTGCAGTACCCAGGTCAGGGTCTCTCCGGGTTCTATCATCACGGTGAAGGCCTCTTTGACACGGCCAGGATGAAACTCAGTGACTTGTCCTATGTCGATCATGTCAGCTACAAAACGGTTTTTTTCGCCCACGGGTACAATGACAGTTGAGGCATTGGTATTGTCATATCCGAAGTAAGCTGTAAACATATCATTATCGGCGTCGTATTCCAGTTGCTCAGCTATGGGGATAAGCGGGTTTTGGGGTAGAGGAAGCTTAAAGACCTCTCGCATAGCTACATCTGCCTGGATGAACCCTCTGCCGGTCCGAAAGTCAAATCCCTCGTCAAAGCCCTCCGTCCGGGGATCATCCATATCAATAGCAGATCGCTTTAGGGCTCTTTCTACTTCCTCGGGTGATATGGAACCTTGTGAAGCTTCCAGCATGAGCGCAGCGATTCCTGCCGCGTGCGGAGCGGATGCCGAAGTACCAAAGAAGTTAGGAAAGGCATCGGGCTCCTTCGTGCCCGGCACTTCAAATGACAGGTTACCACCAAAGAAGGTAGTATTTACCCCGTCTGCTGCCACAAATTCGGGCTTGTTACGAAACTTTGGCTCTAACTGAGGATCGCCGTTTTTCTGAAATAAGATGGGGGTACCGCCTAACGAAGAAAAACTGTTGATCAGAGGTTTTTCCAAATTCTCATTAAACTTAGGAGTGTTAAACCAGGCAGTTGCTCCCACCGCCATAGCCCCTACGGCATTGGGATGGCCAAATACAGTTGAACCTCCAGTGTCATACTCCTGTGGTTGTGCCTCGCCAAAATTTATGTATTTGATAAAGCCAGGATCGGGTCCTTCGTATTTAACGATAAGGAGGTCTACGATCAGATCCTGTTCGGTAGGATTAATAATGCCACCAAATTCCACCGGATCTAAGCCGATATTAGGCTCGTTGAAATCAAAAATAAGATCAATTTGGGGTAAAATCAGATAGAAATCCAGGTCGGTATCAGCCCCAACTTTTCCACTGGCCGAGAAGGCCGGATCATCCCATTGTAAAGAAAGAACCAGGCTACTTATGAATCCCGAAGGAGAGACGCCGGGAAGAATAAAACGCTGGTAAACATCGCCACCCGAAAAATCATGGGCATTTCCCAGTTCAAAGCCATCCTCGTCTACCAGTCGGAAGCCCAAGTCATTAAAAGGGCCTTCATAAGAATCATCGCTAGAATTTCCTGCTGACGAAAAATAAGAAGCCCCCCGAGCTTTTACTTCATCAACTGCCTGTGAGATAATACCATCCTGGAAAAATGGTGCAGTAAGGTATCCTATGTCATCTACTATCACATCAGATCCGGCTTCTTCCAGCGCCAGGATGCCATTGGCAAAACTTGCCGAACCAAGAAATGCTGTATGAAACAGCAAGTCTGCACCTGGAGCAACATCGTGGATAATCTCTGCCATGGCGCGCCCTTCGTCAATGCCTCCTTCCGGCAGGTCTCTGAGCACTTTTACGGGGGGTAGGTCACCACTGGCCACACCGTCAACCGCGCCGCCCAGATTATTGTAACTGTCAGAAAGGATGCCTATATCTACGCCTTCGCCACTGAGGCCGTAAATGCGTCGTGCCTTGGCACCTCGCAGGGCTTCATCACCCCGGCTGCCGATGGAGCCGGTCCAGGTTTGAGGACGTACCGAAGGGTTAATTTTTTTGAGACTGGCGATATTCTCTAATTCATCCAGGCGATCCATGGGGAACAGGCCGGAGATAAGGTGTTTGTACTGGCTACTTTGCGTAAGTCCCAGTCTTTTGAGTTTGCGGTGTAGTTTGTCTGCTTTGTCCGGCTCAGCCAGGGCTTCTATGACGATATATTTGTCATCGTAGATGGGGGTGAGCTTATCAGCCAGAAAATCTTCTTTGGCCCAGCCGTCACTGGGAGACTGTCGAGCCTGACGCATCCGGTATTTTTTTTCAATATTGAACAACTCGGGGCTGACTTTGGCATTTTGAGGAGCCTTGTTGCTGTGGTAGTTACCCAGTACGATGGTCTTTTGAGCCTGTGCGGTCAGGCCAACTAAAAGCAGTGGCAACAGGCATGAGGCAAGCCTGGTCCACATTCGGTGGAAATAAAAATGTAACATAATTTGGTAAGGTTAATAGTTTGGAAAACCATATAAGGCCTTCACAATATAAAGTAATGCTAGAGAAAGTGAAACGAATTTAGCTAATCTTCACAATATTGCTACCGGATTATTCTATAATATCGGTGTAGCTTATCAGTAGATACTCCTATTACCCAGAGAAAAAATATACCCAGGTATATAACATGGGCTCTCCAGAATCCTAGTTGAACGATCCGTCGGTCTGATGTATAAACCCGCTGTTGTATTTGCCGAATTTTACCCAGGTGGTTCATTTTTGCACACAAATCGGCTTCTTCCATAATCTGCTGTTGGCTGTTAAACCCACCTACTAGTTCAAAATTTGCGCTTCGGCAAAACATTGCCTGGTCTCCAAACAGAAGTCTCAAGCCTTTAAACAGGCAGCGGTAAGGGTTGTACAGCAGAGGTGCCAGGTAGGTTTTTGAATAGTTGAGTAGGGTAGTGAACCAGCGGGTTTTTCCAGGCTCACCCATCATAGAGGTAAAACCAGCCAGTACGATATCCGGCTTCGTAAGGGTTTGCTCAATGATCTGTACGAGGTTTTTGGGCACCAGCGTGTCCGCATGCAAAAAGCAGAGGTAAGTACCTGTGGCTAGTGCTGCGCCCAGGTTCATCTGAGCAGCCCGACCTGCTTTCTTTGAAGAGATAAACTGCACCGGGTAACTTCGGGCGATGCTTTCGGTAGCATCGGTACTGCCTCCATCTACGATAATAATTTCATGAGCAGGAGGATCAAGGTATTGTAAATGGCTGAGCGTATGTTCCAGATTTGTTTCTTCATTGAGGGTAGGGATGATGATACTGAGCGGGCGCATATTTAACAGTTGTTCCGGAATAGTTTATTCACAGTGATATCATTGGCTTGGAAAAAATACCATTTAGTAGCTTCAGGTGTTTCAATATTTTTTTGAAATGATAGGGAAGGCAACCATAACTGTCAGGTCCTAAATAACAAAAGGGCGGAAAATTTCCGCCCGGATGTGCTGCTATGAAGCTGCATTGGGGTTTATAATACCAGGATAATCTGCTGGTACTGTTCACCTGATGCTCCGGCGATCACCAGCATGTAGGTGCCTGCTTGTATATCGCTGGGTAGGTAAAATTCCCTGTCGCTGGGCACGACTTTCTGATCGGCCAGGATACGCCCTGTCAGATCCATGAGGCGAAATGCTTCAAGGTTAAGCTCGTTGATTTGCACCCGAAAGACATGATCTCGTACCGGATTAGGATAAACCTTGATGGTTTTTTGATCCAGGCCATCGTGATACACTGAGATGATGCGGTGGTATTCGGTGGTGCCGTCAATATCGGTGGCTTTGAGGCGGTAGAAAGCCTGACCCTTAAGTGGGGATTTGTCGGTAAAGCTATACCGTACTTCCACTGTGCTGTTTCCCTGGCCCTGAACAGTACCGATAGGTTTAAATTGGCGGTCGTTACTAGCTCTTTCTACTGTAAAAAAATCAAAATTCTCCTCCATGGCAGTAACCCACTCCAGTTCAACCTTGTCACCCACGGCATAGCTTTCAAAAGCGACTAACTCAACCGGTAAGATCATATTTCCATTGCCCGTGAAGGTACCGCCAGTCCCCATACCACAGTTTATGCTGCAGCTAATGACGAAACTGTCACATATCTGCTGACTGGCATCGGCACCGTTGAATTCGCGTATCTCATCACCTATATTGATAGTCCCGGTGCCACACAACACTGCCTGTTGTTGATCAATATAAATATCATCACCTATCAGCGCGTCATTGTTGATGATAGTTTCACTGCTTCCCAATATGATCAGGTCATCATCAATTTCCAGCGTACTGTTTTCCATTACCAGTAAGGTACCCAGGTTGAGGTAATCTGCATTGATTTGCATATTGCCTCCCTGGTTAACCATCAGGTCCCCGGCTGTCATGACAGCCCACTTGTCAGATCGTAACGTTGCTCCGTTTCGGACTGTGATATTGCCAACCTGGTAGAATTTTTTTTTATCATCAGACGGAAATCCTCCATATCCTAGATCTTGGGGTGACATACCTACTGATCCGTTAGCATTGTGACGGTCTACATTAATTACACTGCCGTTAAGGATTACCACATCATCATTTCTCTGAGGTACGGACCCGGCTTCAGGGCCATTCCCATCCGGGCTGAAGGTCCAGGAAGAGGTATCACTCCAGTCTCCTCCTGCACTTCTGCTGTAGTAAGTTGTCTGGGCAAATGTTTGGGGTATATTAAGAGAAAAAATAAATGCTAGTAGTAAATTTTTCATGGCTATTTTGTTATTGCCTGTATAACCTTTGGTTTGTAAGGTATATTACAAATATACATAAAAATATTAATAATAAAAGTTTATGTATAATTCATGATATAAATATTACCTAAATATTACAAAATAATATCTATAATAATATAATATGGATCTTATTTTATATTTTTCCAGTAATACTGACAATGTGCTGCTTTGGCCTGTAATGCTTATGATTAATAGAATTCTCTGCTTCGGCTGACCTTCAAACTATCTGCTTCTCTTATTTTATTATTTACTTTTATGGGCCAAACTGAAGTCTTATGAAAAAAAAATTGTACACTCTGATCATGGTGGCAGCCACACTGTCGGTCATCTACTATTTTGGACCCGTGGTAAATCATGGTGAACTCCCAACAGCATTACCCCCTGTTATCGAAAATTTGGAGCAACTGGAAGCGGAGGTGGTTCGTCGTGAGTTGGATAACCCGCTTATCAAGCCAGATAATGAAGCCCGTATTATTTGGGCGAACAGCAGTCAACAGAAGACCCCTTATAGTATGGTGTATTTGCATGGATTCGGGGCCAGCCAGGGAGAAGGAGAGCCAGTCCATCGGTGGCTGGCTGAACGTTTCGGCTGCAACCTGTATCTTTCCCGTCTAAAAGAACAAGGCATACAGTCAGATTCTGCATTTAAAAGTATGACTGCTGCTAACCTGCTGGCCTCAGCCCGTGAGGCGGTAGCCATTGGGAAGGCCCTAGGAGATCGTGTCATTATTATAGGAACCTCCACGGGTGGTGCACTCGGTTTGTACATCACTGCCCACAATCCTGATATTGCTGGAATTATGCTCTACTCACCCATCATCGCGCCAGCGAATGAAGCGCTGTTTTTGCTGAATGGCCCCTGGGGTTGGCAGATCGGTGAGGCGATATTGGGGCGTGTTAATAAGGAAGATAGGGAAGACCCGGTAAAACGTTACTGGTCAGATGTCTACTACCTGGAAGGATACATGGCTCTGGCTGGGCTGGTGGAGAACACCATGCAAAAAGAGACTTTTCAGCAAATAGCGCAGCCCGTATTTCTGGGGTATTATTACAAGAATAAAGAGGAACAAGACCCGGTGGTTTCAGTAGCTGCCATGCTGGAGATGTATGATCATTTAGGTACACCGTCATCCAAAAAGCGGAAAGTTGCCTTTCCTGAGGCAAGTAACCATGTGATCTCTTCGGTCTATCGTTCCGGTGACTGGCAGGGTGTGTACGAGGAGAGTGCAAAATTTTTGGAAGAGGTCATGCAACTTCCGGTAGTTAATGAGGTAAACGCAGATTCTACCCGCTTCGAGCCTGAAGTGCTTGCTGAGTAAACAAATCAGTCCACGTAACTCAGAAAAAGTCAAATATTGGATGCGAAGAAGTAGATGTTTCCTCATTATAAAGGATAAAGAAACTACACAATTCCTAACTTTTCACCGGTAAGATTCGCGTGGGTGTTCTTTTTTTTGGTCTTAGATTCAACAAATAAATGCAACTTTTAGATTTGGAAGGGGTCTGCTTGCCCCTCTCCCACAAATCCCTTAGCTTCAAAATAAAAATACCATGGCCTACCAATTCAAGATCAAGCTAGAAGGGACGAGCAAGCCGCCGGTATGGCGCCGCCTGCTGGTACCGGAAAATTATACTTTTACTCAACTACACATGGCCATACAGGGGGCTTTTGGCTGGGAGAATGCCCACCTTTTCCGCTTTCACGATGGCTATAATGGTGTTATTAGCATCGGTATTCCCTTTGATGATGGGTTTGGCGACCAGATGGATGAAGATGCTGGGAAGATCAAAATCAATAATATTTTCAGCGCGGAAAAGCAGAAGCTGCGCTACGAGTACGACTTTGGCGACAGTTGGGAGCATACGCTTATGCTGGAGAAGATCAGCGAAGATAAGATCATGCAGGCTCGCTGCTTGGCCGGCAAGGGTGCCTGTCCGCCCGAAGATTGTGGGGGTATCTGGGGTTACTATGCTTTGGTAGAGGCCGTCAACGACCCGGAACACGAGGAGCACGAAGATATGCGGGATTGGTTGTGCATGGATGAAGATGAAGAATGGGATGTTAAATACTTTGACCTGGAGGAGACCAATGCCCGGATGCTGGCCTATTTGTGAAAGCACACAAAGAGCCCTTTTGTATATTTATATTGTATTAAATGAGGACTTATAATGGATTATGGAAAGCGTGTTAACTTGATTATATGGTATAGGAATTACAAAAACTACGATAAGGCATTAATGTGGCCAATGTTAGAATTAACTACTTGAGCGATGGATTCAAGGATCTTAAGACAGCTTTGAAACTATCAGTTCTGATTTTGATGCATTCATACAGGAGTATAAATTGGCCGGCAAAAAAGTAGAGGAACGCTTACAGCAGTTGGTAAAACACATCAGAATAGAATGAACACTAATGCCAAAGTAGAACCCGTATCCAGAGAAAGCAACAAGTTATGAAGGCCCACCATTTTGATAAACAACATACGATTACTAAACCAGTGAAAGAAGCGGTCTTGACATTGGAAGCAAATGTGGTATTATTTAGCTCCCGGGTATGAGGTGATAATCATGAAGAACCAGACTGGGACTTTATAACTTTTAGCAGGAAAATAATAAAAGAGCCAAAAAACGAAAATTTTATAATATCATGTTAAACATTGAGCTGTCTACGGGTAAGGTATTAGGCAGCATTGAATTATTAACCTACCCATGGTCGTTGCCCATACCGACTACAGTAAGCTGGTGAGGCATCAGTCTCGGGTACAATTAAATTTCTATGCTCCTTAAAGTATTGGCCACATTTAGGGGAGTGTTATAATTTTAATCTTCTCAGTCTGCGGTGATATTGGCCAGAAACTAGAAGATAACCTGGATGCTATCAACCGGACGGTAGACGGGTTGGACTCATTGGCCAATGAAAAGATGGATCGCGTAGAAAAACTGGATACGCTGATCAATACCAAAATGGACAAACTGGAGAGGATTGACTCGGTGGTGAACCGCCAACGTTCCGGACTGGATTCTTTGGGAATTCTCAACTGACCGGTATTGCCGTCTTATCAAGGGTGTTATCAATCTTCTTTCCCAATTACTCTCTTGTTTTTCCGGCTGAAACGGTATATTCCATAAAGAATTAGCCCGATCAAGGTAGTTACAAAAACGCTACCTAACTGATCCAGGTCGGCGCTGAAAAGTAACCAGACACAGGCCGCGATACCAACTATCGCCCAGAAGTAGCCGTAAGGCAGCCGGAAGTAAGCTGCTCCCCTTTCTTCGGTCCGCCTGAGCCTGATCAAGGCCGTACAAACGGTCAGCAGGATGAGGATTTTGCTGATTACGGAGATAGATGCCGCGTAGATGAAAGAACCACTCAGCGAAGCCAGCAGCGAAACACCCGAAAAAATAATGAGCGAATATACAGGTGTACGGAAACCAGGATGTAAACGCGACAAAAAGCAGGGAAACTGTCCCTCAGCACTGAGTGCGTAGGGCACACGTGAGCCTACCAGCATCACTGCGTTGAGCGTACCAATGATAGAAACGACCGCTCCCAGGGTAATGAAAGCAGCCCCCATGGGACCCATGAAGGTCTCGGCCGCATCAGTCAGGGGCTTATCTGAGCCAGCCAGCCCGGGCAAAGTGCCGATGCTGACTATCTGTATTAGGCTATAAAATATCGCGATAAAGGATATAGCAACGATCAGGGCAAAGGGTATGTCTTGAGCCGGATTACGTACTTCTCCAGTGTTGACTAGTGTAGCCTCAAAGCCGGTGAAAGCAAACACCAGAATAAATACAGAAGCCGAAAAATCCGACCATAAGGGTAAAGGTTGATCGGTTTGTATAAGCTCAGGGTTGATGAAAAAGAGTCCGGCGATAATAAAAACCAGCAGCGGTAGCAGCTTGATTACCCCCAGGCTGTTGTTGAGCAGGGTAGAATTGTGCACACCCCGGAAGTTGACCAGCGTGAGCAGAGCCGTAATGCCGATAATAGTGGCATAACGGTAAAAAACCGATTCTTGCATAACCGGACTAAAGTAGCCCAGGTAGGTTACCATGAGATTGAGTAAGGCTGCATACGTGGCTAAGCGAGTGATCAGGATTAGCCAACCAATGATAAAAGCCGGCTGGCGGCCAAAAGCATCCAGGGTATACAGGTAAGGCCCTCCGGTACGTTCAAAGCGGCTGGCTACTTCAGCAAAGTTAAGTACAAGGATAAAGACTACGCCAGCGCAAATGAACAGTGCCGGAATGCTGTAGAACCCCGAAAGCCTGTAAATGCTGGAAGGAAGACCAAAGATACCTGCCCCGATGATATTATTGATCAGGAGCAGTACCAGATCCCAGCGGCGTATTTCTCGTTTGAGCTGCAAAAGAAGGATAGGTTAGACCGTACTTGACAGATCAATATACGAATCTTGAAGCTACTTCTACAGGGTTAAACTTGTATTAAGATGCTATGCTTTTACTTTAGGTAACGGAGAACCTAACTGTCGGAGTATTCTTAAATGTGACATAAAAGCATCCCCAACTGTAGGTTTGACATTGTAGGGTAGCTTAAACTCGGCTGCCGTCTGTTCTACGATCTTAGAAATTTCCCGGTAGTGTACGTGACTAATATTTGGAAACAAATGGTGCTCTATCTGAAAGTTGAGTCCACCGATATACCAGTTGAGAATACGACTATTTCTGGCAAAGTTGGCGGTTGTACGGAGCTGATGAATTGCCCACTCATTCTCAATGTTACCTTCAGCATTAGGGATGGGTTGCGCAGCTCCTTCTACAATATGGGCGAATTGAAAGATGGTAGCCAGAATAAATCCTGCCACCATGTGCATGAGAGTAAAGCCGATGAGTACCTGCCACCATAACAAGGGTGTGATAAGTACAGGCAATACCAACATGAAGAATAAGTAGATTAATTTGAAGCTGACCAGACGCAAAAATTCTTGTTTTGCACTTTTCCTTTGTCTTTTGAGTATGCCGGTTTTATGATAATTCAATAATTTGAAAAATTCATCAACCATACGGTGAAGCGAAAGAAAGCCGTACAAAAAGAATGCATAAATATGCTGATAGGCATGAAAACCTTTCAAAGGTGCCTGCCTTGATAATCTGATGACTGCTTTATTAGCGATATCTTCATCTTTTCCATGAATATTAGTATAAGTATGATGCAGTACGTTATGCTGTATCTTCCAGACCGAAGCATTGGAACCCAACAGGTAAATACTACTGCCCATAAGCTGATTGACGAAATTTTTGTTGGAGAAGGAGCCATGCAGAGCATCATGCATTACATTCATGCCAATGCCGGCCTTGCTAATGCCCATGAGGAACACAAATGGGAGCAGCCACATTGCTGGCCAGGGAACAAATAATATACTGAAATAACACCCAAGGTAAATGCCTAGCAGTAGGATGGATTTAATAACGATCTCTTGATTACCGTAGCGTGTAATATTCTTGTCTTTGAAGTATTGGTTAACCCTGCTTCTCAATGTTGAGAAAAAGACAGACTTGTCGTGGTTGATGAATTTCATTCGAAGTAGGTTTGTAGATAAAAGGCCGTTAAGCCGTGGTAAAATATAAGAACAGTTTTGGAAAATATCCCAAAAGTGAAGACTACCCTTCTTGCTGAATATTAAGAAAATGTCTTAATAGAAGGAAGATAGCATACACAGTTACCTATTGTATAATAATCATAGGGAAAGTTAAACATGTGCAAAGCACGCAATGTTTGCCAATCTCGCCAAAATGATAGTATTGCCCCAAAAATTAATCTAATGCTATATTTTCATCAACGATAAAAAAGACTTTACATCAAAAATACTTTTTTATTAATGTAATGTCTGCGCTGATCCTTTAAGTCTTATTTTCTTTTTGTGAGTAACTACTCATATATTTCCAATGAAGTTAGCTGAATATAAGCGCTTTTATTTTGATCAAGCGAAGCTTAACATCATTGAGGAAATACAGTCTCATGATTTGAATTAGCGATTTTATGATTTTTTTTCTAGCTGCAGCTCACCTAATTTCAATCAGTTAAGGTATTTGAATAGTTGCGTTGACCCCATGAATAATGCAACATAAAAATTAATATCAAGATTGGCAAGAACCATAAAGTAGTCATCAATACTTTCCAAAAAAAGTAATTATACCATGCTAGAATGATAATGTTATGCCAAAATTAACATCATGGTATAATTGATCTATCGGTACCAGTGGAGTTGGATCATAGATGTTTTGATACAAAAATCTTAACCCCAGGTATTGGGTCATGTTATAAGTCAGTTCAAAGCTACTCGCTAAGCGGTAGTTTTTGAAGGGCGCAGAAAAAGTGGGTTGGTAGTAGCCGCTGATATCCAGGTCAAACAGGCTCCCGATTTTTTGTTTGTAACTTATGTAGGAGGAACCTCTCATCTGCTCCACTACTATGGGTGGCGAGTTTTCGGGCACAGATTCATCTGCTACCCCCAAATAGTTCCATCTTTCAAATTCATACAAACTACCTACGCCAATGAACACACCTATGTTATCATCTAAAATAGCCCTCCATCTAAAATTAAGTCCTCCTGCATATTTTCTATCCAGCCCTCGTGCTTCACGCCAATGCATCTGAAAAAAAGGTTCAAGCGCTATCTTTTTATTCTGAAGATTTACATACTCTATATAAAGAAAACCTCCGCTCATGATATTTTCTTTTCCAAATATGCTGTATTCAATCCTGTTCGCGATAGTGAAAGCGTGATTTTTTATCCGAATTGAAATATCGGTGGTATTTTCTATTTCAAGAAAATCTTCTTTAAGATTTCTGTACCTGAAATTAGGTGTAAAGTTTCCTTTTAAAATTTTCGCAGTATCTAATACAACGTTAAAGCTTTCGGTATGGAGTACCTGAGATAAGCTTGAGTGATAAATTAAGGTGAGTAGGGAGCAAAGGATCAGCGTGACGGAATGTTTACGCATGGTCGATGCGAGAAAAAAAAGGCCTGCAGAAGCTCCTGCAAGCCATAGCCTTGATTCAAGAAAAAAGTGATGAAATTTTAGCGAATCCTTCGTCAAAAGAATCCTTGGCAGATGAAAATGCATCCCTGATCTCTTCCCATTTTTCATCACCGGCTTGTTCCAGATCGGCCTTCTTAGCCTCCAGATCGGCCTTCTTAGCCTCCAGCTCTTTCAGTGATTCTTTGAATTTAGTTTCTGATCCATCTTCTGCAGCCTCTTTTTTGGCTTTTAGTTCGTTGATTTTAGCTGAAACCTCATCAATTGTCTGATCAGCTTTTGCTTTGAATTCTTCTTTAGTCATTTTCTTATGGTTTGAATTTTAATACGGTTACTAGACATAATTTCGTAAATAAGATTCATCATATCAAGCAAAGGAACTAAATTAAGTTATTATTCACACCTGCAAATAGCTTTAGCAGGCTCCTATTGTTTATCAAATTTAACACGCGAAATCTCAGTGCCACTCGGGTAGTTTAACTCTCCCGAACTCTCTGCCGTGATAAATATTTCTTTGGCGTTATACGGCGTCAAGGTTTCTAAAACAGCTTTCTCCGAATTCTTATTGATCAGTTGGCCAATATTATTAGTTTCTCCATCTTCAGATACGACCCATACACTGTAAACGCTTCCGGGAGGGTCTAACCTACTGGGATCTGCCAGATTTTCGGCGGTTAGCTCAATCATGTAATTGTTGTTTTCGTCCTGCTTTTTCTTGACTTTGATTTCTGCAGACGGTACAGTACTTGAAATAGGAAACTTTACTGCACTGGTACAAGATATCCAAAGGGCCACGATGGCGGTCACTATCATTGTATTTAAAATTTTCATTTTCTTAATATTTAAATGGTGAATATTTTAGCTTTTAGAATACTTAGTAGATTGATTGCACTTTAGGGTTTTATCATCGGTTAGCATATTTGATAAAAGAACTCAGCATCCAATGGCTTTTTCTGTTCTTTCGATGTAAGCAATCCGCAAGTTGGAAGTAGCCAGGTCTCCGGCATTCGCCGTTTTTTTATGAGCTTTGATACCACATGAAACTAGAATTTCAAAATCATTGATGATCTCTTTTACCATTTATTCGGACCTCAAAACAGTATGTGTTTCCTTTATTTTTAAAATGTCAAGGTATGCTTGAAGCGTACCCACAGGGCTCATCTGTAACACAGATTCTCTCAACAATTCCGGACCTTGATTGCATTGTACTCTAGTTCAAAAAAAGAATGCCCTTCTACGTTTCAGTGCTAATATCTTAGCTTTTAGTAATAGACATGGAAATTGGATAACAAAGTATCTAATGACGTTACAATTTCCCTGGTTTCGTCATTGATAAAACTTAATTCTCTGTAATTTTTCATTATCATTTACCTGAAAAAACGCATAGTTTAGAACGTACGATTGGTATACAGATCAAAGATACAGTTTAAATATATACGAAAAACCTTACACAACTATTACACCCAATCAAGACACAAAAGCACCTTTTCAAGATAGCAGATACGTACTCGGTGTATCGCCATACCTTTCTTTAAACCTTGTACTGAACATAGACGGACTCTGGTATCCGCACGCATTAGCGATTTCTTTGACACTCATCTGACCCTCTACAAGCAATGCTTTGGCTTTATTGAGCCTTTCTGTCCTGAGGATTTCCGAGAAGGTTTTTCCATACAATTTTTTAAAGCCGGTTTTCAGTTTAGTCTCATTCGTCCCAACTGCTCGGGATACAGATAAGAGGGTAAGTTTATGATCCAGATTGTTATGAATGTATTCTTTGGCTTTCTTGATTATTAATGTATCGGTTTTTCTTAATACTTTTTGATTATAGCCCAGATTCACTTCCTGTTTGTAAAGTTCAGTCTGCTGCCAAAGTAGTTCCAGGGCTTTTGACTCTATAAAAAAGCGTTTGATAATATCTTCTTTTTTGGTCTCTAGGATTTCTTTTATTGTATCTGATATACTCATTGTGTAACTATTGTGGTAAATAAAATGACCACCCATTTTTTTATCCATGATGATGTTTCCTATTTCTTCCGGGAGACTGAAAAAATCTGATTTCAAATCCATGGAAAATCTTTTGGTTTCCATTTGTATAAAAAGTATTTCCACATATTTCTGAGCCGGAAAAGTAAATAGTTGAGTTTCTTCACCTTTGGATGCCACCATACATGAAAAAAGATCAGTTAAGCGATACCTTATAGATGGAGATACAGTATGTATGAACTCACCACTTTTAATGAAAAAGTATCTTAAGTAATTATGATCCTCCTCGGTAAACTCTAACTGAAGAAAGGAAGCAATACTACCCCGCAGAATATTGAGATTAAATCCACTGTCAAAATCGTAACTTTTTAGACTTAGGCTGCCTGTTTTTTTGGGGAAATCGCTCTGAAGTTCATAGCCATTTTTACTGAATTTGGTTTTTAACCTAAGGTGTAAGGCATGGTGGATTCCCTCCACATTATTATTTGTAATTTTTACAATCATAAATCATCAATGGGTCTTATTTTTTGTCTTTAAAGAGTTTTAAGCGATCTGCATTTATCGAGGAATACTATCGTTAAATGATTGATTAGTTTCGTGACAGATTTTTTACACCTACAATAATAGGCTAACATATTGTGCGTGCCATGGGTACGCCGTATAATCTCGCCGAGTAATAGTTAGTTTTTGGAGCTTTTCATGGTTTATATCCTCGGTGCAATAGGATGATACTCATGCCTGTGCTACCTGTTTATTGACCTTTACGGTACACTTTATTGCAACGTTATTGTCTTTCCCTGCTTCTACAATATAGTTGAATCGGCAGCTAATAAAATACCTTGAAGTAAGTTAGAAATTGCTGCCAAAAACAATGGTCAAATTTCTCCTGAAAAAGCGCGGAATAAGTTCAGGCATCACCGGGGCATTTTGTACGGACGTTATCAAAAATATGAATGTCTCCCGGTCTCGCGCGATTGATAAGATTACTGGTACTGGTATTGAATCTGACATTAGGAATCGTGACCAGAACGGGGATCGCTTCTCCTGGCGATGTATACCAGCTCAAAACCAATAATCTCACGTCTAGCATCATACTCAAAGTCATCCAGGAGTGCAGCTATTCCTCCCTGCCCTTTGAATTCACCTGCCGACATTCGACCTGATTTTTGTGACCCCAAGTAGGCAGTAGGATCAGGAATCCGCTAAAGCCAATCAGTTTTGGGCAAATCACTTCTCCGCCACCACCCTTAGCCGCTTGTAATCGGCGTACCACTTTCCGTTGCAAAAAAGCTTAGGACGTAACTGCTCCTGTATCTCTTCCATGATGCTTTCCTGCTCTTCTGCCGGAACTGCTTCAAAAAAACTGCCGGCGAACATACGCAGCCAGTCCTTGATACCAGAGCTGCTATCAGCTAGTTCAGTAGGCCGGTCATAGTGCTGGGCCAGGCTCACCGAAAAGCCTCCTTCTTCCAGTTCGCGGGTATACTGCCCGACAGAAGGAAAAAACCAAAGGGGCATACTAGCTTCCAGGCCAAAGCCATGCTCGTCCAGCCGGAACCGGAGCGCGTCTTCAATGTGCTGTACATTGCCTTTACCCCCCATTTCCAACACCAGCCGGCCACCAGGTTTGAGTGCTTTGAACATACGGCCGATCGCCTGCCGGTAGCGCAGTACCCAGTGCAGGGCGGCATTGGAGAAAATAACATCAAAAGGCTTGTCAAAACTAAAATCAGCCGCGTCTGCTACGATGAAAGCTAAGTCCGGAAAACTACTTTGGGCATCGGCAATCATTTCAGCGGATGCATCTATTCCGACTACCTCAGCACCTCTTTGAGCGATCTCTGCGGTAAGTTGACCGGCACCGCAGCCCAGGTCCAGGATGCGTTCCCCGGACTGGGGATTGAGTAGTGCAATCAGGGATTCGCCATAGTTGTACACAAAAGCATGCTTATCATTGTATAAGTTAGGGCACCAGTAATCAGTTTTGGAGGGCATAGTTTCATCAGTTGTATGGCCGAAGTTACAGAATCTTGCCTCAATAAAAGCTAATCCGTAATGAATAGCTTTCTACCTGCCAGGATGCCCAGTCTTGCCAGCTTTGCAAAAAGATTATCATATTAGGTCAATTTTTCATAAGAACAGCAGAAAATGCCAATCCCTTTGAAAAATATTTTACAGCTAAGGCCTCAATTAAAATCTTTCTCTTTCGCCTTAAAGCAATACTTTGTGTATATTGAAGGTTAAATGTTACATCTATGCAATCAAAAAAAATCAACATGGATTACAAAGCTTCTTCACGCCGGGACTTTTTGAAAAGATCAGCCTTGGGTACTGCCGGTATCGGTCTGGCCACTTCTTTTTCTGCCAAAAGCTACGCTCGCATCCTGGGTGCCAATGACAAAGTACGGGTAGGTATTGTAGGATTCTCCAACCGCGCCCGTGGTTCACTGATTCCTGCTTTTATGGGACATGCCAAAGAGCTTAACTTTGAATTTACCGGTATGTCCGATATCTGGAACCGCCGCCGTGATGAATGCCAGGCCTATTTTAAGGAAAAAGGCTATGGTAAAATCAAGGCTTACCGTAACAACGAAGAACTCTACGATAGCCAGACGGCCGATGCTGTTATCATCAGTACCGCCGACTTCCAGCATGCGCTGCATGCCAAACAGGCGGTAGAAGCAGGCTGTGATGTCTACTGTGAAAAGCCCTTCGGTGAAGATATGGACGATATCAAAGCCGGACTAGAAGCCTGCGAAAGTTCCGGTAAAGTTGTGCAGATCGGGTCGCAGCGCCGCTCGGGTTCTAACTATCATGCCGCTGCTGACTTTATCCAGCAAGGTAAATTTGGTGACATCACCACGGTGGAGATGACCTGGAACGTCAACCAGCCGGGCCGTTGGCGCCGTCCTGACCTGGTCGCTTCCATCAGCCAGGAAGACACTGACTGGAACCGCTTCCTGATGAATCGCCCCAAGGAAGCCTGGGACCCTCGCAAGTACCTGGAATATCGCCTATTCTGGCCTTATTCCTCGGGTATCCCCGGTCAGTGGATGTCGCACCAGATTGACACGGTACACTGGTTCAGCGGACTGGATCATCCCCGCAGCGTAGCAGCTAACGGTGGTGTCTACGTCTGGAACGACGGCCGCCGCAACGCCGATACCATGACAGCTGTTTTTGAGTATGGACCTAAGAATGATCTTTCCAAAGGCTTTCAGGTGGTGTATTCTTCTCGCATGCACAACTCGGCCGGAGGCGTTAAGGAGATTTATTTCTCCAACGCTGGAACACTAAACCTGAAAAATAATACCATTTCTCCGGAAGGTGGTTTGGGCGACCGCCACGCCAGTGCGATGGGCATGGAGCCTAACCTGCTGCCCGAAATGAAACTGGATGATGTGCAGGTAACTACTGCCGCCAATACCGGCGCTGATAATATGACCTCGGCCCACATGCGTAACTGGATGGAATGTGTCCGTGATCGTAATGTCAATACCAATGCACCGGCTCGGGTAGGTTACAACCACTCGGTGGCTAACATTATGACCACCACTGCCCTACATACCGGCAAAAAAGTAACCTTTGACGACAGCACACAGCTCATTGTCCTGAGCTAAATGATCTAAGAAAGCTGTCCTGCGGGATGGCTTTCTCGGCTTTTTACCGCGAACGAACCTAAACAAGAGAAGAACATGAAGATCTCACTGACTTTTCTATTATTAAACCTGTTATATTCTTTTGCCAGACATGGTTTCCAATTGCCGGACGATGAGGTACAACAAGCCAACCTGATGCGTAGCGCAGCCAGCCCGGTGGAGGTCGTGCATCATCCTAAAGACAAACGGGTGGACATCATGATGAGTGGCGAACTGTTTACTTCTTATATCTATCCTGACGATCTGGAAAAACCAGTGTTGTACCCAGTGAACGCGCCGGGTGATATTGAGCTTACCCGTGGTTTTCCGCTGGAGCCAAGAGCCTTTGAGCGTACTGACCACCCCCATCATGTGGGTATCTGGTTCAACTATGGTAAGGTAAACGGACTGGACTTCTGGAACAACTCCTACCGGATACCGGAGGAACGCAAGGAGCACTACGGTACCATCCGTCACCGTGAAGTTGTCAGCACAGAAAGTGGAAAGGTAGGAGCCTTGCGTGTGCAGGCTGCATGGCAGGACGCATCGGGAAAAATTTTACTGGAAGAAGAAACTACTTTAAACTTCTTTGAAGAAAACGGCGATCGTATCATAGACCGGCTTGTGACGCTATCGGCACAGAATGAGTCGGTGATTTTTGAGGATAATAAAGAAGGTATGATTGCCATCCGCGTGGCCCGCGAACTGGAGTTTCCGGCTGACAAGCCGATCAAACTGACCGACGCGCGGGGTGAGCCTGGGGATGAAAAAATGCTGCACAATGAAGGTGTTAACGGTAACTACCTCAGCAGCGAGGGCGTGGAAGGTGGTAATGTATGGGGCACCCGCGCCCAGTGGATGAAACTTTACGGAGAGATCAACGATACCCCCGTAGCCATTGCCATCGTTGACCATCCGCAAAATCCTGGCTACCCTACTTACTGGCACGCTCGTACATACGGACTTTTCGCTGCTAATACCCTGGGTCAGAAAATATTCTCCGAAGGCAAGGAAGAACTCAACTACCGACTGGCTCGCGGCGAGTCAGTGACCTTCCGCTACCGCATGGTCTTCTCCGGTGGCGACGAGTTGACCGCAGATCAGATTAATAGGATGGCCGAAGATTTTAAGCAGGTGCTTTAAACCCTCGTTTCCCTCCTGTGGTATGACGAATATCCGGAAAGGCCTCGGGTCTTTCTTGTAGATTAATGACTTGATCATCAATTTCCTGACATTTCATCTAATTTTTTAACATGCCAAAAAACTCACGAAGAAACTTTATTAAAACCTCTGCACTGGGTGCTGCCGTCGCCGGCATGGCAGGCAGTAATTCAGCATTTGCTAAACCGAAGAGTGACAGCGGTCCGGTGGATGCTGCCCTGAACCGACCGGTGCTCAAAAAAGGGTTTTTGCCCGACCCGGTGATCATAGACCGGGTAGAACTGCTACAGCTTGACGACAACTACATCTGCCGCGTGACCTCCACCGATGGAGCAGAAGGAATTTCGGTGAGCAACAATTACCAGATGCGCTACCTGTACCCCATTTTCACGCAGCGTGTACAGCCTTTTTTCAAGGGCAAAGATGCCCGGGAGTGGGAGCAATTGCTGGAAGAAGTGTATGTCTATAAAAGCAATTACAAGCTACAGAACCTGGCGCTTTGGGTACCGCTGGCTACCCTGGAATTTGCTGTGCTGGATATGCTGGGCAAAATCGCCGGTAAATCCATGGGCGAACTGATCGGCGGTATCCATCATCCTGAGATCGCAGTCTACCAGGCGAACAACTTCCGGGGCCGGTCAGCCGAAGAATCCATCCAGGGAATTGTCCGCCAGGTGGAAGAAACCGGTGCACAGGCCCTCAAATTTAAGGTGGGCGGTAGAATGAATGCTGAAGAATATCCTCCCGGTCGCAGTGAAAAGCTCATTCTCCTGGTACGCAAAACCTTCGGCGACGAAATGACCATCTATGCCGACTCCAACGGCTCTTATGATGTGGAAGAGGCCATTCGCATTGGTAAGCTGATGGAGGAATATAACTTTGACTTTTACGAGGAACCAGTTCCTTTTGACTATTATGAAGAAACCAAAGCAGTAGCCGATGCGGTCAGAGTACCGGTAGCCGGGGGCGAGCAGGAGCCCAGCCTGCATAACTTTCGCTGGCTGGTCTTCAATGATGCGCTGGACATCATACAGCCTGATATTTTCTACTTTGGAGGCATGCTCCGCTCCATGAGAGTGGCGCGTATGGGTGAAGCTAAGGGTATGCCCTGTATTCCACACATTTCCGGCTCAGGACTAGGCTATCTGTACATGATGCACTATGTCTCAGCCGTACCCAATGCCGGGCCTTACCACGAGTTCAAAGGCTTCAACAATGACATCCCGCTGGAGTGTCCCACTTCTGATCTGCAAAGCCACGGTGGAACGGTGAAGGTACCCACAGGCCCGGGACTGGGTGTGGAGATTGATCCTGATTTTATCGCAAAGCATAAGGTGGTGAAGGGGTAAAAGACACGCTGAAATATTCATTCAATTCGGTTGAAGACCGATGATAAATCACTCTCATGAATCTATTTAAGTCAACCAACATAAAATGCTTGTTCTCTTCTTTTCTCATGATTATTGCCATTAGTGCTCAGGCCCAGCAGTACCTTGATTACCAACTCCGCCTGGAGCCGGTATGGTCGCGCGTGGCCGACGCACTGGGTGAGCCCGGTTCGGTAGAGAGCGCTGAGTTCTCACCGGATGGTAAACATATCGTCAGTGGTACCAAATACGACTATTCGGTTGTCATGTGGCGCACTTCGGATGGTACCGAACTCTGGCGAAAGTATGCCAAAGAAGAGGTTGAACGGGTGGGCTGGTCGGCTGATGGTAAATTTGTAGCCGCTGCCAGCGAAGACTTCCTGGTCACGGTCTACGACTCTGAAACTGGGGAAGTACAGCACGAACTCAAGTATACCCAGGGGATAGACGGCCTTACCTGGTCAAACGAAGGTAGCCTCCTGGTGACTGGCGAAGAAAAAAGCAAGGCCGCCGACGGCAGCGAGCAGGGACTGATCCGCGTCTACGATATGCCCTCCGGCAAGGAAATCCAAACGCTGAACCACGGTAATACCGTCAATGAGCTGTTTTTCTCCAAAGATGACCAGTACCTGCTGGCGGTAGGACATGGCGCCATCAAAATTTACAAAACTTCCGACTGGTCGCTGCAGCAGACACTGGCGCCTGATTACTTCACCGTCTTCACCAGCGGAAATTTCTCCCCCGATGCCAAATATGTGCTCGCCGTGGGGCAGGGAGGTGCCTCACGGGGCAATACCTACCTCTGGGAATGGGAGAGCGGCAAACTGGTCAAAATGTTTAACCACACGGGCAAGAAGATAGAATCCATCAACTGGCATCCCAATGGGCAGTACATCGCCCATGCCGGGCATGACCCTTATATTTACGTGTACCGGCTGGGAGATATTCTGGAACACGGCAACGATGCCATTCCCATAGCCCACAGAGTATGGGCCGGTGACCATGCCGAGTACATTGATTTTAATGCCGATGGCAGTTTTCTGGTCAGTGCCCATCAGAATGGTCTCATCAAACTATGGGTATGGATGAGCGAAGACTCCGGACTAAACGCGCGCCGCCATCAGATGATTAAAGAAAAACAGGAGGCGCAGAAGTGAGGTATCTCGGAGTTACTTTGCTTTATTTTCTCTTTTTTACTTTTTAAAAACTAAGAAAAATGTCAGAACATCTAACTCATATTGCTATTTATGACGATACCTACCGACTGGTATTGCATAGCAAAGACTTTCATGAGGCTTTTAAAACTAGTCTGCGAAACCATCCAGATGTAGGTTTATTGTGCAGCGCTTCACGGGGCAACCACCTTTTTGCTATTCCCTTTCTGGAAGAAGTAAGGGATCAATGGAAGAGCCGGAAACCGGGTGATGATGTAGAGGAAAAAATTGCTGCTGCTATCGGCTGGCTTTCTCACCGTGCGATAGACCTACAGGTAAAACCGATGTATCTCAAAATAGATGAGATAGAGGAAGCCCGCTATTCTGAGACAGAAAATGAAATTTACCACGATGCCGTCACTTTTGATAAGGTGTACCAGCGGGGAAAAGCCTCATCTGTTTCTCCGAATGTGTATCTTTCGGAAGCCATTCTTACCGAGCACATGCATGGACACCCTGCTTTCAGCCTAATGCATGTGGCGCAGCTTGAACCCATGATGTGTGGTATGGTACAGCAAAATTTACTTTCCCTCAACCAGTTCAATGCCACCGCCCAAAGCCCCGACGAATGGTTGGATAAGCTTCCCGACCATTATCAGAAACTGGGCGAAAATCTGCATACCTACACTGAAGCATTTCAGCGCCCTGACCCTGTAAAAATGGAAAAGTATATCCACAGTATCAATTACTACAACGAAGAGGACGAACTGATAAGACTGGCGCGTGACCTACAGCATGGCCGGAAGAGCAGTATTTCGTTGGATGATGCGCTGTCAAAAGCCGGTAATCAAAGTCATTATGCACAGGGCTTGAGAAGAAGCATACAATTTATCAGGAGTGCCAACGCTTTTTTTGAGAAAAAGATAGACAAAGATACTGCCTATGACCAGGTAGAGATTTTTTACGAACCTCACAGAATCTAAGTGATGAAAAGCAAAACGATACACCATACAACACAAGAAAATAGCGGACTTAACCGTAGGGATTTTCTTAAAGCCTCAGGGCTCATGGCTTCCGGACTGATGTTTACTCAACTTGCCTGGGCCCGACAACCACAGGCTTTTACCTTTGCACAAATTAGTGCCAGCCAGTATTATACGCCCATTTTTTTTATGGATCAGGCGGCTCGTCTCAGCTTAGGGAGTTCATTCATGCAGGCCGGCCTCAAGCATTGCCTGAACTCCGAAATCCATACTATTTTGCCAGGCAACGCTTTCCGTTTGGGCTCAGTCATGCCATTTGACAAAAAAGAACTGATGCCCGCATTGGATAAGCTAAAAACAAATTGGTACGCAGGACAGCAAGATCAGGAGACTGCACAGCGCTTGGCCTTGCTGGCCGGCGCACTTTGTTATCAATCAGCTATACAGAAAATTAAACAGGATGACTCATCAACAAATGTTGATGCTTCAGACCACGCTGAAAAAAAAATTTACCAGGATGCTACTCTTATTGGCAGCTATCTGAGCAAAGGAACAGTAGCCGGAGAGCAGGCCAGTGAGAGTATACATAGCCTTTTCCGGCAGATGCTGACGCGGACTTTCATTCGCTTTCATACGCTAAAACCCGATGAAGCTGATGGAGGTGCCTGGGTCTTGAGTATGGCTCAATGGAGGAAGCATATGGATGAGTACTACAGGCAACTCGCCGAAGCCATTGCTCAACCCAAGGCTTCCAAGATGAAACGGTACATCAGCGATCCCCGTTTTTTTGACGGTAATGATACTATCCTCAAGCAGGTATCTCCCTTTGAGCGGGTGGCAAACATCAGCAGAAAAGAAGCGGATGAACTGATCAGAAGTGCCGCAGACGGCAGTGCCTGTGCCAAAGCCCTAGCTGGCGGATATAAGTCACTCATTGCGCTTAACGATTATATGGCGGAAAAAATCAGTAGGGATGAGATGAGCAGTATCATGGATTAGAATTGATATGAACCGAAGATCCTTTTTAACCAAATCAGCCGCCTCAGCCCTGCTGGCCGGAAGTACAGGCACTGCCATGGCAGTTACTCATTCTCCAGAGCAATCAGACATCAAAATCACCGATGTCAAGGTCTACCAGCTGGAAAAAGGAAAAGACAAAGCCGTATTTGTTAAAATAGAAACCGATGAAGGCACTTCGGGCTGGGGTGAGTGCAGTCCTAATTTTTCTCCTGTCATCAGGGAACTGGTCAATGTCAGCCTCAAGCCCCTGCTCATCGGGCAGGATGCCCTGGCGACCGAACCTCTGTGGGAAGAGCTGTTTTATGTCAACCACGACCTCGGCGCAGGCGGTGCGCTGACCTACGGCATCGCCGGGGTGGACTGCGCCCTCTGGGACCTGAAAGGGAAGCTGCTGGGCGTCCCCGTCTATCAGTTGCTGGGAGGTAAATTCATGGACAAGGTACTGGCCTACGGCAGCTTCAGCACCCGTGGTGGCACCATGAGCATAGACGATGCAGTGCAGCAGGCCGAAAAACTAGCCGAAAGAGGCTTCAAAGTGATCAAGCTCCGCATGCAGATACGGGAGAACAACCTTAATCCCGAACCTGACCGGACAGTAGCCTACTACAAAGCGCTCAAGCAGGCGCTGGGTGATGAGATAGAGCTATTTGTGGATCCCAATGAAGGTTATATCGCTTACCGGGCCATACAGGTAGGTAAGATATTGCAGGATGAATACGGTATGAAATACTACGAAGCGCCCTGTCCTGAAGAAGCCCACCGCGAGACCCGGCAGGTGGTAGAAGCCCTGGATATGGCCCTGATGACTGGCGAAAAAGCCTACAACCGCTGGATGTTCCGCGACCTCATCCTCAATGCCAATCCAGACATGCTCAACCCCGATGTGGCCAAGGCAGGGGGTATCAGCGAGTTCATGAAGATTTGTGCTCTGGCGGGGGTATTCCACAAGCAGATCGTCGCTCACAACACCAAGCCGATCCTGGCTACCGCCGCCACACTGCATGCGCTGGCGTCCATTCCCAACTGCGGCCCCTTTGTAGAGTACATTGACCGTGACTTATTTCCTACGGTCATCTCGGTGTTTGACGAAGATGTGCGCTTTGCCGATGGCTACCTGCATATACCGGAAGCGCCCGGCCTGGGGCCGGTGATGAATGAGAAGCGTATGGAGAAAATTTTTAATAGTTGATATGATCAGTGACTTAGATCAAATAACCCACTAAACTTTAGCCAGTTTGAAACCAGGTACAGGGTATATTGCTGATGAATATTTTCAGAAGGATCGTGGAAAACCTTTTAATAAATGGTTTATTGTAGTACTTATTACTATTTTAAAAT
>CAZZGE010000033.1:0-31863 GCA_964653665.1 uncultured Porifericola sp.
GGGCAGATATGCCGGAGCGATTCAGAAGATTACGGCAAAACATGGACGCCCATTTACAATACTCGTTTGCCTAACCCCAACACCGGTATTGACGTGACCCAGTTTGATGATGGTACGCTGGCCCTTGCCTACAACCGCGACGATGAAAACTGGGGGGCGCGTGCTCCGCTCTCTATCGCACTTTCAGAAGATAACGGCCAATCCTGGCCCCGTCTGCTAGATATTGAAACAGGGGTGCCTGATGATGAATTTTCCTATCCCTCTATCATCAGTTTTGGCGATACCATCGCAGTCAGCTACACCTGGCAACGGCAGAAGATTGCTTTCTGGATGGGAACGCGTGATCAGATACCCGCCAGTATTTTAGCATTTCAAGCCCGGGAAGACTCATGACAACTCATCGCATCTTTTTGTTGAAGCTGCTGCTGGTAGGGATGGCGTTGGCGACTGCCTGGGCAGTACGGGGTCAGTTTGGACACGAACATGGTGCTGCCTGGGCTGGTGCCGTGGGCGTACTGACGGTTGTTGCATTGGGTAATAATGAGAACTGGCACCGTCGCCTTCCCGCCATTGTAGCCATCGGGGCCGTAGGCTGGGGGATAGGGGGCATGATGAGTTATGGCAGGGTAGTAGGTTACGCTAAGGGGCTTGATTTTCTGAATGTCAGCTATGGGCTGCTGTGTCTCTTCCTGATTGGCGGTCTGTACGGATTCCTGGGAGGTGGCCTGACCGGTTTGAGCCTGGAATCTTCAAATGAGAAAAAACCTGGCTGGGCAGCCCTGCTGGCACAGATGGTAGCGGGTGCCTACCTGGTCTGGGGGACGCTAATTTATCAACTGGAATGGTTTATGACGCCACCGCGCTCTGAACTATGGGCGGCCTGCCTGGGCGCTGCGCTGGCACTGGCCTGGTATATCCATCGGAATGCTTACCAGCGAAGCCTGAAGATTGCCCTGTTTGCCGGGCTGGGTGCAGGTTTTGGCTTTGCCTTCGGAAACTTCCTGCAGGTGGTGGGCAACAACACCCGTATAGATTTCAACTGGTGGAACGTAATGGAGTATACGCTAGGTTTCTTTGGGGGACTTGGTATGGCTTACGGCATATTTTCAGAAAAGTGGGACAAGCAGCAGCGCTTAAAGCCTGATAAAGTCTCTAATATTATTGGTTGGGTTTTTCTGGTGCTGTTACTGCCTATGACCAACCTCATTCAGGCTTTCAGTGCTGAGCGGCTGGTGAGTCGTGCCAAGCAGTTGGGAGTTGTAAATATTGAAAATTATTTGCAGTGGCAGTACGCTCTGAGCTGGGGAAGCCTGTTGCTCATTGGTGGAGGTATTACCCTCTGGTTAAGGAAATACATCAGCGGAATTAAAAGCTGGCCCTTGTCTGCTCTCAGGGTTACTTTGGCTTTTTACCTGGGGTGGTACATCCTGTTGAGTAATCTGATCGGGGCGATCTGGATAAAAAGTGGCGATCTGAAAGAATACCTGTACTGGGTTAACCTGGCACTGATAACCTGGGGTGTAACCTACTGCACAAAAGAGAACAAACAGCAGCGCTCTTACCCGCAAATACAATCCTACTACGGCCTGTGGATACGTCTTAGCATCACTACCTTTTTCGCGATTCTCTTTCTGAGTCTAGTTTTGATCAACGCTCACAATGGTCTACCGGGAGCACAAACGCGTTTTGTATGGGAGTAGGTTTTCGCACAGCTGATATCGTAGCCCTGCTACTGTACCTGGTCCTAATGGCCGCTTTGGGTATTTACTTTTCTAAACGAAACAATAGTACCGAAGAATACTTTGTCGGAAGCCGGTCTTTCAAGGGCTGGGTGATCGGCTTGTCTATGCTGAGTACCTCCATCAGTTCTATTACGTTTCTGGCGTTTCCGGCGGCTGCTTTTACCCTGGACTGGCGACAGCTCATATCCAATCTGATGCTGCCGCTGGCTGCAGTACTGGCAATCCTGGTGTTTATCCCCTTTTTCCGGCGCGGCATGCTTACCTCCGCTTTTGAGTACCTGGGCGAACGCTTCGGCCCAGTAACCCGGCTGTACGGCACCATCAGTTTCTTGGTTTTGCAGGTCATCCGCATCGGGCAAATCCTTTTTCTGGTCGCGATACCGGTCAATCTTTTTACGGGCATACCCATCGTAGTGACGATCATCTTTTTGGGGATTTTTATCGCTTTTTACACAGTAGTGGGTGGCATTGACGCTGTGATCTGGACCGATGTGATACAGGCTGTCGTACTGTGGATAGGAGGCGCCATCTGCCTCTGGCTGATGCTGGACCGATTGCCAAACGGTATTGGTCAGGTGATTGAGATGGCCGGTCAAAATGATAAATTTGGCGTAGGTAGTTTTGAATGGAACCTCAACGAACGCACCTTCTGGACGGTAGCTCTGCTGGGGATTTTTCATTTCCTGGGTATGTACACCAGTGATCAGAACGTGGTGCAGCGATACGTCGCTTCCAAAAGTACCCGAGAGGCTCGTAAAGCAACGATTATTTACTCGGTAGTGGCGCTGCCTACCTGGTCGCTATTCTTCTTTATTGGTACAGCGCTCTTCGTGTTTTACACGGTTTTTCCCGATGCAGCAATCAATGATTTAGAGGCTGATCAGGTTTTTCCCTACTTCATTCTCAGCCAGTTACCCGCTGGCGTGGCGGGGCTGATTATTGCGGCAGTAATGGCAGCGGGTATGTCTACTTTGGATTCTGGTATCAACGCCATCGCTACGGTTACGGTAGTAGATATTCTCAAACCTTACTGGATGAAGGGGCGTGCGGATAAAGTCTACCTGCGGGCGGCTCGTGCGATTGCCATCGGCGTAGCGGTGTTGATGGTCCTGGGAGCCGTTTTCTTCAGCATGATTGAAAAGGAAAGCATCAACGACATCAGCTGGATAGTTTCTTCAGTATTTGGAGGATGTCTGGTAGGTTTATTTATGATTGGTTTTTTTACCACCCGGGTTGGTTACCGAGCCTCCCTGGTGGCCCTGGTGGTGGCGGTGCTGGTTAATCTCTACTTGGGTTTCAGCCTGGCCGGTTGGTTGCCTGCAGCGCTCAGTGTAGATATCCAGGCATACTGGGTGGGCGTGATTGTCAACCTGCTCTTTATGGTACTCGCCTACGGCCTTAGCTTTATTATCCGTAACCCACAACAACCGGAAGGACTGACAGTCTGGACTATGCCGAACAAGAAAAACCTGCAAACAACAAGTTGATAATGAAGGAAAAATACAGTGGAATCATACCCCCTTTAGCTACGCCACTGCTGGATCAGCAGACCTTAGACAGTGCCGGTACAAACCGGCTCCTTCGGCACGTGTTGGATGGCGGGGTTCACGGGCTTTTCATTTTGGGCACTACCGGAGAAGCCCCCAGCCTGAGCTACCGCTTGCGGTATCAGCTGATGGAGCAGGTCGTTGGTGAAGTAGACCGACAGGTTCCGGTGCTGGTAGGCGTAACGGACAGCAGTCTGGAAGAAGCTTTGACTTTTTCTCAAAAAGCACAGCAACTGGGTGCGGATGCCCTGGTAGTGGCTTCTCCCTATTATTATCCGGCCGGACAGGATAGCCTGATCAGCTTCGTGCATCAGCTGCTGGAAGTTACCGAGATCCCACTTTTCCTCTATAACATTCCCAGCCACAGCCCGCACGTATTTTCTCAGGAAAGTATTTTACAGCTGCTAGACCATCCGAAGGTGGCAGGCTACAAAGATAGCACCGGCAGTATGATGGGCTTTCATCGACTGAATATGCATTTCTCCGCTCTCCCGGATAAGTCCTACCTGCTGGGCCCGGAAGAATTGCTGGCAGAGTCGGTACTGTTGGGAGCTGATGGAGGCGTTAACGGGGGTGCGAATCTCTTTCCACGTCTCTATGTCAAGCTCTATGAAGCTGCCAAAGCGGGTAACGTTGACCGTATCAGGATGCTACATCAGCAGGTTATGGCGGTAAGCCATAGTCTGTATCAGGACGGAAAAACTGTCATTCAGGGGGTAAAGTACGGCCTGGCTTACCAGGGTATCTGTCAGGAAACGCTGGCCTTACCGCTGGCACCGCTAAGCGAAACGGAGAAAGCAAGCATGCATACATTTTTGGAAAGCTTTAACACAGATTTCTGATATGAGAACCGAAACCAAAATCTACGGGCTGGACGATTTGCTCAGAAAGCTTGATCAAGACCGAAAAGCTGGCCGAAAGATCGTTTTCACCAATGGCTGTTTTGACATCCTGCACCGCGGACACGCTACTTACTTACGAACCGCTCGCTCCCTCGGAGACCTGCTCATCATCGGATTAAATACCGATGCTTCCGTCAAGCGGCTTAAGGGCGACAGCCGGCCTATTAACCACGAAGATGACCGTGCTTACCTGCTGGAAAGTCTGGAATGTGTGGATTACGTCGTCAAGTTTGGAGAAGATACTCCCCACGAATTGCTTTCCCGGGTGAGGCCTGATATCCTGGTCAAGGGAGGTGACTATAAACTGGAAGATGTAGTAGGAAGAGAGTTTGCCAAAGAGGTGATACTGATTGACTTTGTTGATGGTTACTCTACCACCAAGACCATACAGCAGATGAAGGAAGTTTAGGAAGTAGGAAGCTAGAAGTAGGGAGTTTCGTACGTTCATAAATTCTTCTACCTTTCTGCTTCAAACTTCCATCTCCCATCAATAAAACTAATATACCATGAATAACGATTTCAAAAACATTTTCAATTCCATCAGCAAACTTAGGGTAGGGGTGATCGGTGATTTTGCAGTGGACGTCTATTACCCGCTGGATAAAGATACTGATGAACGCTCGCTGGAAACGGGGAAAGAGGTACACTGGGCCGGGCAATGCCGTACCTATCCAGGCGCAGCCGGCAACGTAGTTAGGAATCTAGCAGCGTTGGGCCTGAGCCAGATCAAAGTGTTTGGCCTCCAGGCAGAGGATCTCTGGGGCAGAGAACTGCTGCATTTGCTCAGCGGTATCGGTGCAGAAACCTCAGGTATGCTGTTTCAGCCTGAGCAGTGGCATAGTTGCGCCTACGTAAAGCCAATGCTGGGACGGGAAGAGGATCACCGCATTGACTTTGGCTCCTACAACCAGCCATCTCCCGATATGCAGCAGGCCGTCCTTCAAAAACTGGAAGAAGCGCTCCCACAACTGGATTTACTTATTATCAATCAGCAGTTTGTCCAGCCCCTGCTGGATGAAAGAATAGTGCAGCAAATTAATGCACTAGCCCAAAAATATCCTCAATGTCACTTTGTAGCTGATATGCGAAATCTAGCTGCCGAACTGCGGGGCATCACTCTCAAGGCAAATGTCAAAGAAGCCGCCCGGATGCTGGATATTGCTCATGCTGATGCCCGCAACGACGAACAGTGTCGGGAAATATGTCAAAAGCTTGGTGAGAAGTTGCAGGCGCCAATACTACTCACCCAGGGGGAAAACGGGATGCTGTTTTATGATGGACAGGAGTTTGTCTCGGTACCCGGCATCTGGCACGACAGTGAGATTGACCCGGTAGGTGCGGGAGATACTGCCATTAGCACCTTCGGCAGTGCCTTGGCTGCTGGCATTCAGGCTTCAGAATGTCTGAAGATCGCCAACCTGGCAGCGTCCGTTACAGTGCGTAAGCTGTACCAGACCGGTAGTGCCAGTCAGGAGGAAATTACTGCTCTGCACCAGGACTGTACCTATGTTTATCATAACTACCTGGCCGCCCATGCTGAGAAAGCTGTATTTTATCCGGGGTCAAGAATTGAGATAACCGAAACCCTGGAAAGAAAACTGTCGCCCAGCCACATCATGATGGACCATGATGGTACAATTTCAGTGCTGCGCGAGGGCTGGGAAGATCTTATGGTGAACCTCATGTTACGCTGCATTACCGGTCCTTCGCTTTCGCGGCTCAGCCCCGAAGAAAAGCAGACGTTGACGGATAAAGTAAACCAACTCATTAGTCAGACAACCGGAGCACCCACCATCGTACAGATGGAGGGATTGGTAGAAATGATAGAGCGAGAAGGCTATACGAGTATTTCAGCCATCAAAACGGCCGAGGCTTACAAGGCCATGTACCTGGAAGACCTGAACCAGCATGTGGATAGGCGCATTAATCGCTTCAGGAAGGCTGAACTCCAAATTGATGACGTCACTGTTAAGGGCGTACTGGGCTTTATCCTTCGTATGAAAGAAAAGGGATTGCACCTGTACTTAGCCAGCGGCACTGACGAAGAGTACGTCATCAAAGAAGCTGAAGCGCTGGGCTACGCAGCTCACTTTGACGGCGGTATTCACGGAGCCCGGCTAGATAGTGGAAACGCGAAGCAGAAAGTGCTAAAACAACTCACGCAGAAGGATGGCGTAAATGCAGAAGCTATCATTGTGATTGGAGATGGCCCCTCTGAAATCCGCGAAGGCAGAAAAGTAGGGGCAATATGCATAGGCGTGGCATCAGACGAACTGCGCCGTTACGGGCTAAATCACCATAAACGGGAGCGACTCATTCGGGCTGGAGCCCATATGATCATAGAGGACTTTTCACAACTGGATTTCTTAGAACAACTCCTGCTCTACCCTAATCAGGAGACAATCAAGGTTTAGTCATCAACCCAAAAACTACCCACCAATGAAAACTACTGACATCTTTAAAACAATGCTGTTGAAACTAACTTTCGCCTGTGGACTAATTGCAACAGACAAACTGTACGCCCAAACCTACGCTGGCCGCCTGGGCTGGGGGCCAGACGAGCGCCTGCTGATCATACACGTGGATGATGCTGGTATGTCTTACGACTCCAACCAGGGAGCTATCCGGGCGATGGAGGAGGGCATTGCCAATTCTGTCAGCATTATGATGCCCTGTCCCTGGGCTACGGATTTCGTTAAGTATGTCAAGGAAAATCCTGAAACCGATGCTGGCCTGCACCTGACGCTCACCTCCGAGTGGAAGCGTTACCGCTGGGAGCCACTGAGTGGTATTCCTAACGTTCCCGGGTTGGTAGATGAAGAAGGCGCTATGTGGCATTCGGTAGAGCAGGTAGCCACCCACGCCACCTCCGACGAGGTAGAGCAGGAAATTCGCCAGCAGGTAGAACGGGCACTGCGGATGGGCTTTCGTCCCACCCACCTGGATTCGCACATGGGTACGCTCTTCGCCACAGAAGATTTTTTGCAAAGATACATTCAGGTGGGAATAGACTACGATATTCCGGTGATGCTACCCGGCGGACACAATACCTTGCTGAAGCAAGGCTACCGGGAAAAAGGCATGGAACAACTAAAAAGAGCCGGTAAGTACCGTGAAGGCATGGAGGTGCCGCTTCCCAAGGCTGTCAGTAAGGCCAAAGCAGTAGGAGAAATGGTATGGAAGGCCGGTCTGCCGGTACTGGACGACCTGCATACCATCAGCGGCGACTGGGGCGTACCCCAAGGCCAGGAAAAGAACGAAGAAAATATGCGCGAAGCCAAGGTAAAGAAGTTCATAGAAACTTTTGAGCAGATGAAACCTGGCGTCACCATGATGATCGTCCACTGTACTGATCCTACCGAGGTATTTTCAATGATCTCCGGGTCAGGCTTGTCAAGAAAAGGCGACTTGCTGGCGATGATAGACCCTCGCCTGAAGCAATATTTGGAAGACCATAACATTCAGCTGACTACCTGGCGCGAACTTAAGGAAAGACGCGATCGGCTGAGCCAGTAATCTTTGTTCTCATTCGTAATGAGGGTACTGCTGATTTGGCTGCATTAAAGTACATATGATAGTCCTTGTTGCAAACGAAGACCATACGGCTTACTTACTTTATATAGCTTACTAAGAAATTAACCGTTTTCCTGACATTACCTAAAAACCTAAACCTTATGAAAATCCTTTTTTCTAATCTATTCTTTTTTCTAACCTTCACTACCTGGGCCTCGGAACCGGACGTTCCTTTTGAGCAGCCGGCTTCTATCAAGTACCAACTGGACGACGAACTCAAGGAAGCCGACCTTCGAAAAATAGTGGTTGACTACGATGATCGCCTGCACCTGCTCACTGACCGGGGGCTTTACCGTATCATCGGCGAGCAGGTAGTGAAAGACTTCAGCTATCGCCCGCTGGCAGATCGGGTTCCGCTGGACATCAGCATACAGGAAGAGAGCGGCTACCTTTACTACCTTTTTGACGGGCAATTTCTCACCAACGAAAATGCTGGTCACCACTATGGTAATTTCGCCAGCGGCACCTACGATCGCCTGGCAGTGAACCATGCTGGAAAAGTACTGCTCTGCGGTCCCAATGCCCTGGCACTGCATGCCGATGCAAAGCTTAGCAAATTGTCTGCTCCGAATGGCAAAGTGCTGGACATGCAGGTCCACCGGGGACAGTTTTATCTTCTCACTGATCAGGCTGTGCTGCGGCTGGAGGGGAAAAAACTACGGGAACTGCACCTAACGGATGGGGTCAGTAGCATGACTTTCCGGGGAGATGAGATCGTGCTGGGCACAACTGATGGTTATTACGGCATTGACTCTCAGAGCGGCCAGGAATCTTTTCCGAGGATGAACAAGGTGCCCGTACCCCAGATCAGCAAGTTGCTTCACACTGAACGTGGACTCTGGGCGGCCACACCGCAGGGAGCCTTTATGCGCCAGCCCAATGGCGAGTTTCGCTACTACGCCTCTCTTCGTTGGCTGGATCAGGATGTGGTACATGATGTGGCGGCCGACAGCCAGGCCAATGTGTACCTGCTGACGCCTACCGGCCTTAACAAGGTAGCATTTCAGCAGCATACGCTGGCCGGCAAAGCAAACTACTACGAAGCAAAGATACGTCAACGCCACATGCGTTATGGCTTTATCGCTGAACTCAAGCTACGCACTCCCGGCGACATCACTACTGCCGAAATGATAGACACTGATAACGACGGTCTCTGGACTTCTTTTTACCTGGGTAGCCAGGCGTTTCGCTATGCGGTGACCGGAGAACAAAAAGCCCGAAATAATGCCTGGGAGTCTTTTGCTGCCTATGAAAGACTGCTGTCGCTCAATCAGCTCAAGGGCTTCCCTTCCCGCACCTTTGAGCGTAAGGGGTTTAAGTATTCCGACAAAATCCGTTGGCGTGACTCACCTGACCCAGAGTGGGAGTGGAAAGGGCACACCAGCACCGATGAATTTGTTGCCTACATCTACATTGCTTCTCTCATGAATGAATTTCTGGCTGAAACAGAAGGTGAAAAGATGCGAGTAGCTGACTTCATGGATGCTATCATGATGCACATTGTAGAGAACGACTACTACTTTGTAGATGTAGACGGCGAGCCTACCCTCTGGGGGCGCTGGAATCCGGAGTACATCAACGGATATCCGCGTACCATAGGAGACCGCCGTCTGGGTAGCTTGCACCTAATCGCCGGTCTGCAACTGGCGCATGACCTGACCGGTAAGGAAATCTACAAGGATGAAGCCTACCGCATGATGAACGAGCACGGCTACCTAGAGAACATCAAGATCAAAATGGAGGAAATTGAGTCAACGCCCGGTTACATTCACATGGGCCATAATATGGGAGAGGGCGGCTGGAACCACTCCGACGATGAGATGGCTTTTCTCACCTACTGGGTTATTCACCGGCATGCCTTCAACGACAGCCTGCAGTATCATTACGAAAACTCCATCCGCGATCACTGGGAGATAGAACAGCCCGAGCGCAATGCCGTCTGGAACCTGATTACCCTGGGTACCGAAGGTTCTTTTGACGAAGAATCTACCCTCTGGTTTCTACGCGATTACCCGCTGGATCTGGTCCGCTATACCGTCAAAAATTCTCACCGTAAGGATCTGACGTACCTGGAGCCTAATTTTAGAGAACAGGAGACGGCAGAACTGCTTCCCGCAGCAGAACGGCGGATCATTCGCTATAATGCTAATCCTTTTACGCTAGATGGGGGGAGCGCTGCCCGCAACGAACTCACCGGGGCGGAATACCTGCTGCCCTACTGGATGGGTCGTTATTATGGGGTGATTGAAGAGTAGACGATTGAAAATTACAGATTTCTGATTGAAATATTGAAAATTATGAGCAAAGTAATGTTTAGGGTTACGCTATTAATTTTTGTTCTTGCAAACTACCCAATGCAGGCGCAGCAGCTGGAGGATAAGTCCCGGGGTTACTCGGAGGCGATCCTCTTTCCGTTACAGCAGGAGCATGTACATAGTCCGACCATTGCAGAATTGCCTAACGGCGATCTGCTGGCCGCCTGGTTTCAGGGTTCAGGTGAGCGCTGGGCCGACGATGTGCGCATCATGGGAGCCCGGCTGAAAGATGGTAGCAATCGTTGGACGGAGCCTTTTCTGATGGCCGATGTCGCTGGTTTTCCGGATGTTAATCCTGTACTATTTGTAGATCAGCAAGAGCGGCTGTGGCTGATGTGGTACGTCGTACTGGCGAATCAGTGGGAAAGCTCGCTGCTTAAATACCGCATTAGCGAAAATTATGAGGGAGCGGCCGCTCCTGACTGGAACTGGCAGAATAACCTACTCCTGAAGCCAGGCGGCAATACCGAGCGGGGAATTCAGCCCGACGATCGTTTTGTGGCCGCCGTACAGCAACAGACGCAACAATACGAAAATTACTTTCGAGATACTTTATTGACACAACTCACCGAGGAAAGCGCTACTGAACTGGAAAAAGCCTGGGCCGGCTACAAAAATAAACTGGACAGCCTTGCTCAGGGAAGAGACATGCTGCGGGGTGGACGTATCCGTTCGGCAGATGGAGAAACATCGGCCGAATTGGGCTACCCGCTTTCACGCCGTATCGGCTGGCAGACTAAGAATAAGCCTTTTCTGAGTGGTGACCGTATCATTGTGCCGCTTTACTCCGATGGCCTAGATTGTGCGATTTTTGCCTACACTGATGACTTTGGCCAGCGTTGGCAGAGTAGTAACCCAGTGGTGGGCGGCATCGGAATACAACCAGCTATTGTAGAAAAAGCAGACGGAACGCTGCTGGCCTTCATGCGGGATAACGGACCCGCTCCCCAGCGTCTGCAGTACACTACTTCTAGCGATCGTGGTGAAAGCTGGTCTATCCCCCGGGACACCGAATTACTCAATCCCGGCTCAGGAGCCGATGCTGTCACTCTACAAAACGGAGACTGGCTGCTCGTCTGGAATGACACCGAAGACGGTCGTCACAGCCTGGCTCTGGGGGTTTCACAGGATGAGGGCAAAAGCTGGAAAATACGGCACCTGGAGCGAGATATGCGGGAGGACCAGGTAACCCAGAGTCATTATCCCTCCATCATTGAAGGCAGTGACGGAAGCATTCGCGTTATTTACAGCTACCACCTGCACGACCAGCCTGAAACTGCCAAAACGATTAAATATGTGCAACTGGACCGGCAGTGGCTGGAAAGTGAAACCACCGGCAGGTGATGACTTGTCCTTCAGTCTATTGAGAACGAATTGCTGATTTACGGCATCCTAAATCATCTGAGTGCGTTGATAGAAACTTGTGGCATCAATGAGATGCGGCTTTCAATTTTTTAAAACAACGCATGAAATTTTTCGCAAGTGAGTCGGGAAGAGATACGCTTTCTCGTTTGCTCAGGCTCTCCGGACCCATCGTACTTGCCAATATTCTGCAGACTGCATATCAGTTGATAGATACCTTTTGGCTAGGCAGGTTGGGGGCTAACGCTGTGGCAGCGGTCTCGCTGAGCTTTCCGGTACTATTTTTTATTATCTCCCTGGGCATCGGCATGACGATCGCCGGCTCTATCATGGTAGCCCAGTACAAGGGCATGAACAACCAACGGATGATCAACTACAGCAGTGCCCAGACTTTGATGGTGCTGTTCTTCATATCACTGCTGTTGGCGCTGGTTGGCTACTTTTTAGCCGGACCCCTCATAAAAATTATCGGGGCAGAAGATCAAGTTCTGGCTGATGCGGTGAGCTACTTCAAAGTGTCGGCCATCGGGTTTATTTTCCTATTTGTATTTTTTGTTTTCCAGTCGCTGATGCGGGGGATCGGTAATGTGGTTGTACCCACCTACGTGGTGCTGACGACGGTGCTGCTCAACCTGGTGCTAGATCCGCTCTTTATCTTCGGCTGGGGTCCGGTGCCTGCCATGGGCGTATCGGGAGCTGCCATGGCCAGTGTGTTTACGCAGGGGTTATCGGCCCTGATGGGTATATTCATTCTCAAAAGCGGGCGCTTTGGCATAGAATTGCACGCTCAGGACTTCAAACCGGACTTGGGTTGGTTCAAAGAACTGATCCGGATCGGTGCGCCTTCCAGCCTGGAGTTTTCAACCCGTGCGCTGGGAATGACTATGTTGATTACCATCGTGACCAGTTTTGGCAGTGTGGTGGTGGCTTCTTACGGCATCGGTGCGCGCATTCTTAGTTTTGTGATCATACCGGCGTTGGGGCTCTCTTCGGCCACCACAACGCTGGTAGGGCAGTATGTAGGGGCAGAAAAGATTGGTAAGGCTGAGGAAGTAGGGGTCATCAGTGCCAAGCTAGCCTTTTACAGCCTCACTGCAATTGGTATATCACTTTATGCTTTTGCCCGACCCCTGACAGCCTTTTTTGTACCCGGAGAAACGCAGGTGATTGAGAATGGTGCGCTCTTTATCAAGATCATGGCGCCCAGCTTCGGGCTGCTGGGGATACAGCAGGTAATCAACGGGGTGTTCAACGGGGCAGGCTTTACCCTCGCCTCCATGATCGTTTCCATCCTGTCGCTGTGGATCATACGCTTTCCGATGGCCTATATTTTGTCAAATAATACCGGCCTGTCGTATGACGGTATCTGGTGGTCTTTCCCGATTTCTAACCTGATTGCGGCCATCTTTGCTTTCCTATGGTTTCAGCGGGGCGACTGGAAAAGAAGAGGTCGGATCAGTTTTCAGGCGTAAGGCAATCAGCTGGGCTGAATCAGGTCCCAGAGGTTGCCGTACAGGTCTGCAAATACCAGTACCAGGCCGTAGGGTTCATCCACTGGTCCGCGAATGATTTTGATGTTATGCCTGCGTAGATTTTGATAGTCGCGCTCAAAATCGTCGGTGTGCAGGAAGAGAAACACCCGGCCTCCAGTTTGGTTACCGATACGGCTGACCTGTTCCTCATAGGTGGCTCTGGCGAATAGCAGCTTGGTTTCTGATCCTTGCGGTCTGACCACGACCCAGCGTTTGGTATCGCTCAGGCGGGTATCTTCTACTAATTCAAACTGCAGAACTTCGGTGTAAAATTGTATGGCTTCGTCATAATCTCTGACGACCAGGGCGATCTGGGCAAGTTGCTGTTTCATGTTTTGGTGTTGATTTTTGGACGACAGAATTTGGATTGTACTTTACCTTCCACAATACCAAAGCCGAAATATTCACTTAATTTTTCCTGAAAGTCGGCTTCTCCCTCAATGGCAGTCTCCTGCCGGTCTTCCCCCTGGGTGATGATGAGTTGACGGTTCGTCAAGGTAATTCTACCACCCGGTTTCGCAATGGAAATGAGCTTTTTCTGAAATAGCGGAGACGCTTCAGATGTCTTATGGAAGTGGCACATTTCCCGGAAATGATCCAGCTTGCAGGGCGTTAGATCAAACCGGTACATGGGTGTGTAGCTTTGGCCATTATCATAAGACCGGTCCAGCACGAAGTTGTTATCATCCGAGCTTTTGATAACGTACACAACGCCATCCTGCTCCTGCGGTTGATCGGTCACTAACGGCAGCGGTTCGGGAAAGCTGCTGCCGAAGCCTACGTCCACCAGCCAATGCTGCTCTTTGATTTCAACGATGATGGCTACGTGGGCATCCGGTGGGCCAAATTCGGCATCATCCACTTGGTACACGCTGGCCGAGATCAAAAAAGCCTGGTAACCCAACTGCTGCAGTACTTTGCATAGCAGGCCGTTTTGCTCATAGCAGAACCCACCTCGTTGCCGACGGACGATCTTGTCGAAAAAGCGATCTTCTTCCAGCACAATCGGATGAGGATAGTGGATATCCAGGTTTTCAAAGGGTATGGACATCACATGGAGCCGGTGGAGCTGCTTCAAATTTTCCAGTGAGGGCATATCCGGCACCGGACTGGCGATTCTGTCAAAGTAAGGGACTAATGCAAAGGTGGTCATTGCTTGATTTTTACGTGGTGGGAAATTCTAACCTACATTTCCTACCTGTTGAAGGATAATAAAGCTGGATTCAAGTCATAAATGCAATATTGTTGCATGTGTTAGATTTTTACAGTAGGTTTGAATAATATCACAGACTAAATAATAATGATACTATGGAGAAAGATCTTGAGGAAAGTTTACGACTATCCCCCCAATTTATAAAAAGAGGAGGAATGTTACCGGTAGCTGTTCAAGAAACATGCACTGGCCAGCTTCTGATGCTAGCATCTGTTAATGAGCAGGCATTGGATGCAACCGAAAAAACAGGGCTGGCTACTTTTTGGAGCACTTCACGTAACGAACTTTGGGTAAAGGGAGAAACTTCAGGAGATTATCTTCAAGTAGATAAAATACTGATTGATTGCGATCAGGATGCTCTAGTATATCAGGTAACTCTGCTAGGGGATGGTGTATGCCACACCTGCGACAAACGGGGTAAGCACAGGAAATCATGTTTTTACCGAAATTTTGATATAAAGCGAAAAAAACTTCAATTCACTTAAAATATGTAGTAAAAATGGATATAGATATAGTATTGAATGAAAGAAATCATCACGAAACTAACGGTGATAACCATGTGATGACTCGCACAGAAACGCCCCTAAGGGAAGATGCCTTTGTCAAAACTGATGAAGAGAAAATGGTTAATATTGAAAGATACTTTGCGGCAATTATGGATGAGCTTGGACTCGACCTGACGGATGACAGCCTCAAAGGTACCCCCTATCGTGTGGCTAAAATGTATGTAAAAGAACTATTTCAGGGACTTAACCCAAAAAATAAGCCCTTTCTATCGGTGTTCGAGAATAAGTATCAATACAATAAGATGCTGGTTGAGAAAGACATCAGCTTTTCATCGGCATGTGAGCACCATTTCCTTCCAATTACGGGTAAGGCCCATATAGGGTACATCTCTTCAGGGAAAGTGATTGGTCTTTCTAAAATTAACCGCGTGGTGGAGTACTACGGACGCAGGCCTCAAGTACAGGAACGTATGACTTTGCAAATATATAACGAACTTAAAGATGCTCTTAAAACAGAGGATGTAATGGTGGTGGTAGAGGCAGTACATCTATGCGTTTCTACTCGGGGCGTAAATGATAAAACCAGTAGTACTGCCACCCTGCAGTATGGTGGAAAGTTTACTGATGTAAACTTGAGGAAAGAGTTTTTTCAACTTATTTGATATTGCTATTAATGTTTGAGCATCAGGCAGTAAAAATTCTCAAGCAGCAATCGCAGCGTATAACCAAGAGTAGGGTTGCGCTATTAGAGTTCTTGAAAGATAGCCCTTGTGCTTTTACATTTTCAGAGATTGAAAATCAGTTACCCATTTCCATAGACCGAACCACCATCTATCGCATACTTCAAAAGTACGTAAGTACAGATTTGGTTTTGAAAATGGTGGACTCCAATGGCATTTGCATGTATATGTTTAATCCTCATGACCATAACACCCACCGTCCTCATCCACATCTGCGCTGCAAAAAATGTGGAAAAGTATGTTGTTTGCCCAGTTTACCCTATGAATACTTAGAAAGCTTACAGGAATACAAAATAGATGATATATATTATCTTATGGAGGGTATATGTCCAGAATGCTTACACCAAAGTCAATGATTATGATTGACCGAAAGAAGAAGTAAAACCCGAGAGAGAATTTGCTGAAAAGAGCTGGCTTTAGATATATTCACAGATGATGTCAAAGAAATGAAAGCTACCGTATATATTAAAAATACACTTACTGGGAAAAAAGAACCTTTTGTGCCTTTAGTACCAGGAAAGATGGGTATGTATGTCTGTGGGCCAACAGTATACGGAGAGCCACATCTTGGTCACGCCCGTTCTGCTATTACTTTTGATATCGTTTACCGGTACTTTAGCTACCTTGGGTATCAGGTACGCTATGTACGTAATATCACCGATGTGGGTCATCTTGAAGATGAAGTGAATGGACAGGGTGAAGATAAAATCGCTAAAAAAGCGCGGCTGGAGCGACTAGAGCCTATGGAAGTAGCGCAGTATTATACTAACCTATACCGCAAAATGATTGCCAGCCTTAATGTGCTTCCACCTTCTATAGAACCTACGGCTAGCGGACACATCATAGAGCAGATTGCCATTGTAGAGCGGATCATAGCCAATGGCATGGCATATGAGGCCGAAGGATCCGTATATTTTGATTTAAAAGCCTATTTGGAAAAATACCCATATGGCGAATTATCGGGTCGTATGCCCAATGAAATGATGGCTGGTAGTCGTATATTAGATGGACAAAAAGAAAAAAAGCATCCAGCTGACTTTGCTTTATGGAAAAAGGCAGGTGCACAGCACATCATGCAGTGGAACTCACCCTGGGGAATGGGTTTTCCTGGATGGCACCTGGAATGTACCGCGATGAGTCATAAGTACCTAGGTTTTCCATTTGACTTACATGGAGGCGGAATGGATTTAAAGTTTCCCCACCATGAGGCAGAAGTTGCCCAGAGTTATGCAGCCTTTGGCTGTAAACCTGTAAACTATTGGATGCATAACAATATGATGACCTTAGAAGGGCAAAAAATGTCAAAATCCAAAGATAATTTTATTACGATAGCCCAAATGTTTAGTGGAAAACACCCTCTCCTCAATAAAGCATATAGCCCTACAACCGTTCGCTTTCTGATGTTACAGGCGCATTATGGCAGTACCATTGACTTTTCACGGCAGGCTTTACATTCAGCAGAAAAAGCTTGTCATAAACTTCTGGACGGCTTGCGAGTACTGAATGAGCTATCAGTAATTCCCTCAGGCCCGATTGATGATGCTCTAACCGGCCGTACGCTGCAACTTTGTAAAGCCTGTTTTGATACTATGAATGATGATTTTAATACAGCCGAAACCATCGCATGCCTTTTTGAATTGTATACGATAGTCCAGACAATAAATGATCATCAACATTCTAAGACTATCTCTCAGGAAGCGCTTATTCAACTTAAAAAGATATATCCTGACTTCTTAACGCAAGTGCTGGGTATTGTGCCAAAGGATGAAGCAACCACTTCGCTCTTGCCCCAAGTGATGGACATACTGCTAGACCTCAGGCATCAAGCTAGAAAAGAAAATAATTTTACGCTTTCAGACATTATTCGTGATCAACTGTTAACGCTCGGCATACACATCCGTGATGAAAAAGAAGGTACCTCTTACCAGATAAAATCATGAGTAAATGCTACGCTAAGCCAATAACCCTGTTGACAGGTTTTTTAGGAGCAGGTAAAACAAAGCTACTCAATGCTTATACTGCTTACAAGAAAAACACCCGCTTTGCTATTGTAGAAAACGAAATTGGCGAAGAAGGTATTGACGGTGTTTAATATTGCAAGCTCAAAGTACTTTCGTAGAAATGAATAACGGTTGTATTTGTTGCACGCTCAATGACCATTTCTTTAGCATCCTTCGCAAACTTTCTGCAATACCTTCAGCGTGGGATGAACTCATCATAAAAGCGACTGGTACAGCCGATCCTGCTGGCATAGCTCTGCCTTTATTGTCTAACCCGACTGTAGAACGCAACTTTAAGCTTGAGCGCGTCATTGGCCTGGTCGATGCTACTCTGATCGAGAGTCAACTGCAGCAGTCTGAAGAAGCCTTTAAACAGATAGCTTTTAGCGATATACTCCTCTTTAACAAGTGTGACCAAGTGAGTACAACATACCTCTCCCACTTACAACAACGGCTGGCGGAGATCAACCCGACGGCCAAATTGTTGCAGGGTAGTAAGGGCCATTATCCTTTACCCGCTATCACCGCTTTTCTTCGGGAACAATCAGAAGAGGGTTGGTCTCGTCATATTGATGCAATAAATGCTCATGATGTTCACCATCAAGGTGATCCATCGCATCCTGAGCATGGGCATCAACATAGCGACATCCATGCCCTAAGCTTTGTTTTTGACGACCCTTTTGACACTCAGGCGCTGAACCACCGGCTATATCTATTTCTGCTTTTCCAATCCAAAGTGATCGCACAGTCGGTAGGTAAATCACCGGTGGTTAGTTTGGGCACTGTCTGGAAAAGTGAAGAAGTTAAAAAAAGCTGATTTGTTTTTATCGGCAAGCAGATCAAACCAAAAGGGTTTGAAAAAATGCTTAAACAATGTATTCGGAAATCAACCAATAAATTATAAAATGAAACGATCAAAATTTCTCAAAAACATCGCAGGGTTTGGCGTCATAGGATTGTGGAGTAGCAGCCCAGCTAAAGGTGCTACCCGCCAACTAAGACAGGAAATCATAACTGCTTGGGAACGTTCCGAAAATATGACGCTAACCAATGTAGAGCAAATGCCTGCCGAAATGTTTTCTTACAAATATACTGAGGAAGCTATGACCTTTGCTGAACAATGGCGCCATTGTGTCATCTATACCTGTGGTCAACTTGCCGGGCGCAGTGGGCTGAAGAACCCTTACCAGGATGTGAAACTTCCCGTACAAATGCCCAAGGAACAAGTGATACGTGAACTTAAAAACATGTACGCCTTTGTACGGCAGTCTGTTCAGGAATTATCGGAGGAAAAGCTTTTCTCTACTTGTAATTTTGCCGGGGATAACTTCCCCCTATGGCGCTTATTTTATGCATTGGAGAACCATATTATTCATCATCGCGGGCAGTGCGTGGTGTACCTGCGCACCAAAGGTGTAGTGCCAAAAGGCTATTATGGTTGGTAAGGGAGTGTAAAAGAACCGATTTTTGTACAAACTATGTTAACTAAATATCATTAAAGAAAAGTATTGGTTTTTCAGAAAGTAGCCTGACAGTTATACAGCATTAGGTTTCTTTGTCCACAGGGGTAAGCCTGACACCATAAAAACTGCTTCTTGAGCACAAAAGGCGACGTACTGGTTAGCCCAGCCCTGTAAGTCAGTAAACTGCCGACCGCTAAGGGAGTCGGCATGAAGACCCATACCGATTTCATTAGAAATAATAAAAAATGTGCCGGGAAGCCGGGCTATTTCATCAACTTCGCGGCGAAAAACTGTGAGAATTTCATCGTAAGCCAACTCAGCGAAATAATTCGTTAACCACAAAGTCACACAATCTATCACCACTACGCGGTGTTCAATGGGCAGTTCAGCTATCCGGTGATAGGCTTCATAGTTGGTCCATTCGGGACCACGATCGGCTTGGTGTTTTCTTACACGCCCGGCAAATTCCTCATCTTTCACCTGGGCCGTGGCGATGTACACCGGTGAGCTGCAAAGTTGTAGGGCCCGCTCCTGGGCATAACGGCTTTTTCCACTACGCGTTCCTCCAGAAATATAAACGATCATGTCTTGATTTTTGTATAGTGGATTTTTTTCTCCTCCAGTTTGATAGGGACTTTAAAGTATTCAGGATAAAATACCGATGCCAGCATTTCAATACCATCTACCAGTGTACTGGCCGATGGCTGGGTGAACAGGTCAAAGTCGAGTACATATACCGCATTATCTTTTACCGCCTGAATATCTTTCCATCCGGGCAGGGCAGTAAGTTGTTCCATTTCTTCAACGGTTCTATCAGCCTTAAATCCACAGGGGGCGACAACCAGCACTTCAGGATTATAACGCCTGATTTTCTCCCAATCCGTTACGATGCTATCCCCGCCCGGATTACTCAGCATATCGATTCCTCCGGCTCGGGCAATCTGGTAAGGAATCCAGTGACCGCAGTTGTAGATTGGGGCTAGCCATTCCAGTAATGATACTCGTTTAGGAGGCAATTGGTGAGCGCGCTGCTGATCTATGAGGTGATCCTGTCGGTGCTTTAAGCCAGCTAAATAAGAATATGCCGCTTCTTCTTTTCCCATGGCTCTTGCTATGGTGATCGCTGCATGAAAAACATCATCTAACGATTGCGGAGATATGGGAACCAGGGTGGGCTGCTTGGGTAGTTTGCTTACGGCCTGCTGGGTACAGGCCGTATCAATCTGACATACCTCACATACATCCTGCGTAAATACTACATCAGGCATTATTTTTTGTAATAAGGGTTCATCAATGTAATAAAGGCTGCTACCCTGCTGCTTGCTGGCAGAAAAAATAGTATCTATTTCCTGGCTGCTGTAAGATTTACCTTCCAGCAAGCAACGAACCACAGGAGGCTTTTCTGCCAGCGCATGAGACGGGCACTCGAAGGTAACGCCGTAGAGGTACTCTTGCAGACCCATATCGTAAATCATCTGGGTAACAGCTGGTAAAAATGAGCATACGATCATAAGGCAGTACTGTTTTTGATAGCAGGAAATCGAAACTGCATCCACTCAAAAGTCCCAAACATGAGTGTACCATAAACAAGGGTACCCGCCAGGAAATTAAGTTCGTAAGGAATGGCTGCCAGCAGGCACATCCATAAGCCCTGAATAGTCGGAGGGTAAGTATAACCCGCCAGCCAAACACCAATATCGGTCACAATCCAGTGAATAAATACAATAGTCAGCGATGATAAAACAAATCGGCCCATGGTTTTTTTGTGCATCAGGTACTGGCCTATCAGCACCATGAGAACGAAAGCACCGTAGGTCCAATAAAACCCTTCATAAAACAAACGCCAATTGCCATAAAAGGTAAACCGGTTCAGGATAATATCACTAATCCACAGTGTAAGTAAAGGAAAGGCCATCGCTCGACCCCGGGTAAAGTAAGCCCCACCGAAAAGGGCCATAGCACCCAGCGGGGTAAAATTACTGATGGGCGATAACTCCCCATTTATGGCTGCCATAACTCGAACTAGCGCTACGACGCCCATAAAAGTAAGGATAGCGATTGTTCGTGGGGTAAATTGTTTAAGTAAATTATTCATTATCTATAACATTTAAATTGACACGAATACCGGCCTGCATATTGAAACCGGGTGTACTAAATCCTGTAGTTTCAATATAGTCTGTATTTGTCAGGTTTTTTAAATCTGCAAAAAAACTAACTGTTGATTGTTGATTGCATAGTCTAGGTACAAGTTTAATAAAGTGTAGGCATCCAGGGTAGTAGGTGTTTGCTGAAAAGTAACCGCATCGAGGAATAAATCATCCCGCTCTCCCAAATGCTGTAATTGCAGATTCAGAAACACATTCTTCAGAGGCTCAATTTGCACATTCAACTGCACCTGGTGACGGGGGCGCCGGATGAGGTTAAAAAACGAACTATCCTGTTCATTACTGCCCTGGGTGGTAACCTGTCCATCGAGGTAGATACAGTTTCCCGAAACTGATAAAGCCGGTGAAATATTCCAACTCGCTTCCAGCTCGACCCCTTCATCGTTTTGTTCATCCTGATTAATGGTGTCAGCGGTAGTCAAGTATTGCTCCTGTGCCTGAGCAAAAGAAACCCAGCCAAGTGCCAAAATCACTACCTGTAAGAATGTAAAATAGTTGCTCATTGTCATTGGTTAAAGTGTAGAACAATGAGCTTTCAAGGGAAAAGAGGTGGTACTGGTTAGCTAGCGGACAGGATGTAGGCTGACATGCAAAGCAAGTTAAAACCCCGAGCATACACCCTCAAGCGGTAAACGTTAAAGAATACCCATGAAGCTAACATCATGATGATAACAGCTACATTACAAGCAGCTTAGCATAACAAAGCAGTAACCAATATCATCCTGGACTTTTCCTCCGAAAGCCAAAATGCTTGTACAGGGCAGGTCTTCTGGCTTGCTCCATCTCTACCACCTTCCCACCTGCGAACAGGCAGTGGTATTTTTTGGTAGAGACTGTTGATGGAGCTTACAGCTACGGGGATAGCTCCGGATTTTCACCGGTATTTCCTTTTAAGCATATCGTAGACAAAATTAAATGATGCGTCTGGCAAAATGCACCGTTGCACGAGTTCGAAGGTAAGCATATTCACTACATTAAAAAATTATCACCCCAGTCCATTACCTTTGCAGCAAATCAAATCGGCAGCGTATGACCTTCAGTGAAAAACTTCAGGAAAAGATTAATGTGAAAACCAAGCCTTTGGGATCTTTGGGTAAGTTGGAATCTCTTGCCCTCCAGATCGGTACTTTACAGCAAAGTCTGCACCCTGAATTGAAACAACCTCACATTCTTGTATTCGCCGCCGATCACGGCATTGCAACAGCGGGAACCAGTGCGTATCCACAGGAGGTGACTCGGCAAATGGTGTTGAATTTTTTGCAGGGTGGTGCTGCCATTAATGTATTTGCCCGCCAACACGGGATGACATTAAAGATTATCAATGCTGGTGTGAAGGGTAGATTGCCTGCTCATCCTCAACTGGTAAATGCTAAAGTAGGTGCGGGAACACAAAATTTTCTTCATGGGCCTGCCATGACCAGCGATCAACTCCAGCAGTGTTTGGAAATGGGTAAGGCACGCATTGAAGAGGTAAAAAGATTGGATTGTAACGTCATAGGTTTTGGTGAAATGGGTATCGGTAATACATCTTCTGCGAGCCTGATGATGAGTATGTTGGGTGAGATTCCTTTATCGGATTGCATAGGTAGGGGTACAGGATTAAATGCGCAACAGATCAAACGAAAACAAAATATATTGGAAAAAGCATATAATTTACATGCCAGTTTAAAGGATCCCTTACAAATTCTACAATACGTAGGAGGTTTTGAAATTGCCCAGATTTGTGGCGCTATGCTGGAAGCAGATCAACAAAACTTATTGATCCTAGTAGATGGATTTATAGCCAGTGCCGCCAGTTGGGTGGCTTTGCAGATCAATCCAGATATAAGAACAAAACTGGTTTTTTGTCATTTATCAAATGAGCATGGGCATACCCGCATGCTCGAGACTATGCAGGTAGAGCCGCTGCTACACTTAAATCTGCGATTGGGTGAAGGTACAGGCTGTGCCTTGGCTTACCCGGTACTCCAGAGTGCCGTGGCTTTTCTAAAGGAAATGGCTAGTTTTGAATCAGCAGGTGTAAGTTCTAAAAATGATTTATGATCCGTACTGAAATCCGCTATTTCTTGACGGCCCTTATGTTCTTTACCAGAGTGCCTTGTCCGTCCTGGACCGATCACAGCCCTCGTTACATGAATAAGTCACGTAAATATTTTCCACTGATCGGATGGATCGTAGGCGGGCTCGGCGCTGCTGTATTTGCGGGTAGTTACCAGCTTCTACCTACTTCGGTTTCGCTTATTCTTTCTATGGTAGCTACGGTTTGGGTGACTGGGGCTTTTCATGAAGATGGCTTTGCCGACGTTTGCGACGGTTTTGGTGGAGGATGGACCAAAGAGCAGATCATCCGGATCATGAAAGATAGCCGAATTGGGGCTTATGGTATGATTGGCATGGCCTTACTGTTACTCCTGAAATTTTTTGCCCTGTATGAACTGGCTTTAAAGTCTGAGTACTTGGTCATCGTCGCACTGGTGAACGGACACATTGCTAGCCGCTTCTTAGCTGAAACTACCATCTTTACGCACACTTACGTACAGGAAAGTATTCAGGCTAAATCAGCGAATATGGTGGATCAAAAACTCACGGTCCTCGAGCTTACATACAGCTTTCTTTTTCTATTTCCACCTTTGTTACTTTTTTTTGACTGGCGGTATGCATTAACAGTACCGGTAGCTTATCTCGGAAAAATCTACCTGGCTTATTACTTTAACAAAAAAATAGGAGGCTATACCGGCGACTGCCTGGGTGCTATTCAGCAGCTATGTGAATGCCTGTTTTACCTCGCTGTATTGTGTATTCATCCTTTTATCCCTGCATCATTATGAATGTTTATATTCAGCGCCACACCCTGGTAAGTATTTCCCGGGGCATCTGTTACGGTCGTTTGTCGGTACCCCTGGCGCCGTCGTTCACTGAAGAAGTAAAGGCTTTGCGGCAGGCTTTGCCCGGACACTTAGATGCAGTCTGGAGCAGTCCGCTTGAGCGTTGCGTAAAACTGGCAAAGCAGTTTAGCGCTTATCCACAACTGAGTAATGCTTTACTGGAACTTGATTTTGGTACCTGGGAAGGTAAGGCATGGGATGATATTCAAGGGGAAGAATTGCGTGCCTGGATGGATGATTTTGTTCATGTAAAGGCCGGAGGTGGAGAAAGCTTTCAGGAGTTATACGAAAGAGTAGGACGTTTTGTGGAGCATTTAAGAGTACAAGATATGGATAATGTACTGATTATAACTCATGCCGGCGTCATCAGGAGTATTTGGGGAAATATTTTGCAGATTCCGCTCAAGCAGCTTTTCAAAATCAGTATTGGCTATGGCGAAACTTTACACTTACAGTTAGGTAAATCAACCGAAATGGATATGCTGATTCGCAAACAATAACTGCTGTATCACAACATATTTATAACTGACTCTTATTTTCCCATACTGTCTATTGCGATGTGCCGCTACTGACCTGTAGGAGGATGACTTACTTTCACCTTCAAAGCTGAAGACCTCTGGCAAAGCGTACGATAATCAGGCACGACCATCTCTGATAGAGCTATTTGATGTGTATCGTTACAAACCAAACATTACTTCATGGCTGTCTTGTTACGTTGCAACAAAGTCCTGAGGTACCACTAAAATGCTGTGTAGCTGAGTTTTATTACTATATAATTTGCTCCTAGACACAAACATTTCTGTACACGTAGGTTGATCAATAGTCAACTTTAGCATTTCCCAATGCATTACCATTAAGTTACTGTTAACTTTCTCCGAGATAATTTAACTTTTTCATAAAAAACAAAAAGTGTCCTTGTTTATTGATATTGCGACTTTCACCTTTCTAAATTTGGTTTTGAATACTAACCTTGAATGATGAACAAAAATTTATTCTACACACTGTTGTTTTCCTTGCTAGCGCTGGGAAGTTTGACTGAGCTTAAGGCTCAAGGAACAACTACCGCCTCCATAAGGGGTCGCGTAGTAGATGATAACGGCGAAGGGTTGCCGGGAGCTACCATCAAAGCTATCCACACACCGACTGGCTCTGAATGGGGCAATATCACGGATATTAACGGTTATTTTCGCCTTTCTTCTCTGAATGTGGGCGGACCTTACGACGTTACTATCTCGTTCGTAGGTTACCAGTCTAGCGAAAGAAGTGATATCTACTTGCAACTGGGTCAGACCTACAATCTGAATGTAAAACTCACGGAGACAGCTACCGAGCTGGAAGAGGTGCTGATTACTGCCGGAGTTGGGGATATCATTGACGGAAACCGCACTGGTGCTGAGACGTTTGTTTCTTCGGAAAAAATTAACACGACACCTACAGTAAACCGTTCTATTGGAGATCTGGCGCGTTATACGCCTCAGGCCACCATTTCCGAAGGTAACGACGGCTTATCCATCTCCATCGGAGGCCAGAATAACCGCTACAATGCTATCTACATTGACGGCGCGGTGAACAACGACGTGTTTGGCCTGGCCGGTAGCGGTACCAACGGTGGGCAAACCGGAGTTTCTCCGATCAGTTTTGACGCGATTGAGCAGATGAACATAGCTATTGCCCCTATGGATGTGCGTCAGTCAGGTTTTGCCGGTGGATCTATTAGTATGGTTACCCGTAGCGGTACCAACGAAGTGGAAGGATCTGCTTATTACCTGTGGAGAAATGAGAACCTGGCAGGGCTAACGCCTCAGGAAGAGGACCAGGACTTCGAGAGAGAAAGACTAGCCGAGTTTAACTCACAGACTTATGGTGTCCGTGTGGGTGGCCCGCTGGTGAAAGACAAACTTTTTTACTTCGTAAGTGTGGAGCAGGAGCAAAACGAAACCCCTGCGCCATTTAACATTGCCAGCTACAATGGTAACGCCGGGATTGAAGACATCAACCGCCTGGTCAATCACCTGCAAACAGAATACGGTTATGATCCGGGTAGCTGGGACGAAGGAACCACTTTTCTGAACAGTGATAAATTCCTGGCCAAACTGGACTGGAATATCAACCCGGATAACAAATTAAGCATTCGTCACTCTTACACCGGGGCTGAAAATCTGGAAGCGCGTTCTTCCAGTGGTTCGGGGATCCGCTTCAGAAACGGTTCTGAGTATTTTATATCCAATACCAATTCCAGTGCCTTGGAGCTCAAGACCAACATCGGTAATAGCATATTCAATCATCTGACAATAGGCGCTACATTGGTGAGAGACGACCGAGACCCATTTGGAGAGGAATTCCCGGCGGTCTTTATTGATGATGGACGGGGTGGATTTACCTTTGGTGCCGAGACCTTCTCTACCGCCAACCTGCTGGATCAGGACATCATTACGATCAACAATAACCTGCAAGTTTACCAGGGCAAGCATACCCTGCTGTTTGGTGTGAACCTGGAGTTCTATCGTACACGTAACCTCTTTATTCCCTTTAACTTCGGCGATTATCAGTGGGCCCGGGATGAGCCTATTAACGCTACTAACCTGGATGACTTTATCGCTGGGGAGCCTTCTGACTTTTACATCCGTTCTTACTCACTCCGTGATAATGTGGTAGGTGATGAATCTATCGCTGGGGTAGAATTCAACGGTGCCCAGTACGGTTTTTATATACAGGACGAATACCAGGCGTCCCAAAAGCTGAAGTTAACACTGGGCGTGAGAGGTGATATCGCTACTTTCTCTGAGACCTTGGCCAACCCTGACTTCAACAACAATGCAATTCCTGCCATTGAAGCTGAGGGCTATGACACGCGTGGCGCCAGGACTGGTGACTTCATTGATCCCCAGCTCTACATATCACCTCGATTTGGATTTAACTACGATATCTTGGGCGACAAGCAATCTCAGATTCGTGGTGGTGCCGGTATCTTTACGTCCCGCATTCCACTCGTATGGCCCGGGGGTGCATACAATAATAACGGCCTGAACCGGGGTACTTTTCTCGGATTTGGTGATGTAGTGTTTAACCCCGACATCAACGCCCAGCCTCCCGGAGAAGTAAATGTAAACGACCCTGAGCCTTCAGGTGATGTAGATGTATTTGCTGAAGATTTCAAAATTCCCCAGATCGCCAAGTTCAACCTGGCTTATGACCAGAAACTGCCCTGGGGGATGATCGGTACTATTGAAGGTATTTTCAATTCTACCATCAACCAGGTATACTACCAAAACGTTAACTTACGCCCTTCTAATATAAGAGCGGAGGGAACTCCGGACGACCGTCTGATATTTGATCAGGACGATGAGATTGACCCTACCTACGGTAGAATCATCCTGGGCACCAACACGAGCAAGGGCTATTCTTACAATCTTTCGGCCTCTGTCGTAAAGCCGCTCAAGAATGGTTTCCAGGGTTCACTGGCCTACTCTTATGGTGATGCTTTTTCCATTTATGACGGTACTTCTTCACAGAACTCTTCTCAGTGGCGAGGACTACACGCCATTGATGGCCGTAACTTCTGGGATGAGTTGGCTCGCTCTAATTTTGCCCAGGGCAGCCGGGTTATTGGCCAGATCGCCTACCGCCAAGAATACTTTGGCTTTGGTGGTACCGAGATCGCCCTGGTTTATGAAGGCCTTTCAGGTGATGTTTCTACTTATATTATTGGTAACGGCGATAACTTTGACAACGAAGACTCTCGTAACCGGGCGCTGGTCTATGTGCCTGAGACCCAAAACGATATTATCCTGGTAGATCGTACTGACAGAGATGGTAATGTGATTGCTTCTGCGGATGAGCAGTGGGCGCAATTAGACCAGTTTATTGAAAATGACAAATATCTCAGCTCTCGTCGTGGCCAGTATACGGAACGCAACGGTTTCCGTGCGCCCTTTATCAATACTTTTGACCTGAGGCTGCTGCAGGATTTCTACATCACCCAGCCCAATGGGAAGCGTCATACAATGCAGTTTTCGGTGGATATCTTCAACCTCGGTAACCTGATCAACCCTGACTGGGGTAAGCGTTACTTTGGTTCATCCAGTGGTATTGAGTTGGTTGAGTTTGAGGGCTTTCAGGAAGATGCACAGGGCAACGAAACCAATGTGCCCACGTATAGCTTCCAGCCTTTCCAGAATAATGATCCCTTCTACGGAAGACTTGATGACAGAGGTGTGATCAGTTCCCGCTGGCAAATGCAATTAGGTTTGCGTTACATATTCCAGTAATCTTAATGAACACTTAATACAAAAAGAGGCTCCTCGTAGGCCTCTTTTTTTATATTTACATCCTGATACACAAGCTATATATTGTACGGAAGTCATGGACATCTATCTATATATCCCGTAAATTAGTTTCCTGTCACTAAAACCTAAGATCTGATTTCAAAAACCCGATACCTAACTTATGAAAAAGCTTATTTTATCACTTTTTTGCTTTAGCTTTCTCAGCGATGGCTATGCTCAGCAAACTGCCCAGGGAATGGTCTTCGAGGACCAGAATGCCAACGGTAAAAAAGAACGCCGCGAACCTGGTATAGCTGGCGTACCTGTTTCCAACGGAAAAGATGTTGTGTTAACCGATGAGGAGGGCCGCTACGCACTGCCGGTAGATAATGACGAAATTATTTTCGTGATCAAGCCCAGCGGTTATGCACTACCAGTCAACGAATTGAACCTGACGCAGTTTTACTATCTTCATAAGCCAGTTGGTTCTCCTGACCTGGACTTTGCCGGGGTAGCGCCCACGGGAAAGTTGCCCAAATCAGTAGACTTTGCCCTGCTTCCCACAGAGGAGGAAGATAACTTTACCGGTCTTTTCTTTGGAGATCCCCAGCCTTACACCCTTGAAGAAGTGGGTTACTTTGACCGGGGCGTAGTAGAGGAAGTTGTCGGCATACAGGATATACCCTTTGGCCTGAGTCTGGGCGACCTGGTAGGGGACGACTTAGACCTGTTTGCCCCTTACAACCAGGCCATCAGCCGGGTTGGTATTCCCTGGTGGAACGTTTACGGCAATCACGATATGAATTTTGATGTGGAAGCTGATACCCTGGCTGATGAAACCTTTGAAGCCACTTATGGCCCGGCTAACTATTCGTTTAATTATGGCAAGGTGCACTTTGTCGTACTTGACGATGTGATGTACCCCGACCCCCGTGACGGACGGGGCTACTGGGGTGGCTTCCGCGAAGATATGTTTACCTTTCTGGAAAACGACCTGAAGCACGTTCCTACCGACCACCTGGTGGTAGTAGCCTTTCACATTCCGATTTCAGAGCCGGAGGGTGTAGATACTTTTATAGACGAAGATAGGCAGCGTCTGTTTGATCTGCTGGCGCCCTATGAAAACACACTATCCCTTTCGGCGCACACTCACCTGCAGGGGCATCACTTTTTTGGAGCAGATCGCGGCTGGACGGGTGAAGGCGAACATCATCACTACAACGTCGGCACTACCTCGGGTGACTGGTACTCCGGCCAACTAGACGAGAAGGGGATTCCTATTTCCACCATGCGCGATGGTACACCCAAAGGTTATGCATTCATTACTTTTGAGAATAATGAGTACGTGATTGATTACAAGGTGGTAGGCGCGGATGAAGATTACCGCATGAGCATTTTTACGCCCAAAGTGGTACCCCATCAGCGGCGTACTTCAGCCGGTGTTTACGTCAACTTCTTCCAGGGAACAGAGAAAGCCAGCCTGCGCTACCGGGTGGATGGAGGAGAATGGGTCTCAATGAGCTACACCGTAGTACCTGATCCTGAATTCATGGGTCTATTGCACCAATGGGACTACACCGAGGAACTGATGCCGGGTCGTCGGCCCTCCAACCCGGTAGCTTCGTTGCACCTTTGGCGCGCAGGTATCCCCACAGACCTGCCGGTGGGTGAACATGCCTTAGAAGTAGAGGCTACTGATATGTTTGGCCGTACCTTTACCGAAACGGCTACCTACCGTATCGCCAAGCCCAAACCGATGGATGAAACAATGGGTCAGGAGTAGAAGAATATTAAACTTTGCCAGATCTTGAAGATCTGGCAAAGTTCCTGTCCTGAATTTATTGTGTCCACTCTTTGGATTTCTCAGTAAGCTGCTTGATTATTAACTTTTTAAAAGCTATGTATTTCTCTTTCCTCATGAAAAAATTCACATTTATCTACCCGGTTTATGTGCTGATCATTGCGGTTGCGCTTTCCGCCTGTAGCAGTTCGGCGGACGAATACCGCCAAAACCTAATGAGCGAAAAAGCTGCCCCGGTAGATACGCTGCAGACCCTGACCACCATTGCCTTCGGCTCCTGTAACCGGCAGGATGAACCTCAGCCGATGTGGAAGCCTATCCTGGCGAATGAACCTGATCTGTGGCTCTGGCTGGGCGATAATATTTATGGTGATACCGACGACATGCAGGCCATGAAGGTGATGTACGCTGAGCAAAAAACTAACCCTGGCTACGAGGATTTTTTTCAGCAGGTGCCGATCATCGGTACCTGGGATGACCATGATTACGGTACCAATGACGGGGGAAAAGGTTTCCCTGCCAAAGCTGCCAGTCGCGACCTCATGCTGGACTTCTTGGATGTGCCCCGTGAGCGGGAAATACGTCAGCGGGAGGGTGCTTACGATGCCTATACCTTTGGTCCTGAAGGTCAACAGGTAAAGATTATGCTTCTTGACACGCGCTACTTCCGTGATGACTTGCAGGAATCAGCAGAGGAAGGTGTGCGGTACCAGCCTAATCCGGAGGGCGATATTCTGGGCGAAGCCCAGTGGAAGTGGTTGGAAGAAGAACTATTAAATAGCGAAGCACAGGTTAATATCATTGCCAGCAGCATACAGGTCATTCCCGAGCAGCACGGCTATGAGAAATGGGCAAACTTTCCTAACTCCCGCGAAAGACTCTTGCAACTGGTAGCCAACTCCGGAGCTGAAGGGGTCGTTTTTCTAAGTGGTGATCGGCACATGGGCGAAATCTCACGCCTTAACATTGCCGGTGTGCCTTACCCAGTGTATGACATTACCTCCAGCGGCCTGACCCATTCCTACGAAGAAGCTGATGAGCCTAACCGCCACCGGGAAGGAGAAATTGTAGGGCAGAAAAATTTTGGCATTATACAGGTTGACTGGAACGATCCTGTTGAGATTACTTATAGCATACGGGGAGTCTCTAACCAGGTACATCAGACTATATCTGTCTTATATCCATGAGGGTCATCTATAAGAAATGAACTACTGCCTGAAGAGGTTTATATCCAGTGAATGCCCCGGGATCTTATGTGATTATGCACATTTTTGACGCGTTCATAGTAGCCTTTTTTAATCATCCAACGCATAGCTTGCTTGCTAACGTTAACGATCCCCTGTCGAATCAGCGAGTGATGAGAGTATCTCTTCCTGGATAAGCTGATGGGTTTATGTGTAACCGGAAGGTCCCAAAAATGCTCAATGCTGTTAATTGTTTTTTGAGAGTTCTCTATCAAATCACGATATTTCACCAACAGTGTATTCTGATCAGAAACGGCGTGCCACTTTTCGTAGAAATCTTTTACCTCAAAAAGTAACCTGTTTTTTTCAGCCTTCTGGAGCCATTCGCCTTCTGATTCATGCTTATCAAAGTCCATTTTTTTTCCGTGGATACCTTTCTGGGATCCTCTTCGGTAAGCGAGAATGATGTCGTAGGGGTTTCTCAAGAGTACTACTTTTTTTAAATTTTTCAGTAAGCGAAGATTATGATCAGTAGGTACAATATGTTGCTTATAAAGAAAATCATCTCGGGAGAAAAGCTGGACATCCTCACGGGTCAGAGTTTTTACATCGGGATGGAAGATCGGAAGAGCGTCGTGTAGGGAAAGAGTGTAGATCTCGGTGGTCGC
>CAZZGE010000034.1:0-20994 GCA_964653665.1 uncultured Porifericola sp.
TCTAAATTTGCTGGGAACCTAAACGCTACTTTTTGAGGAAGCCCTAATTACTCTGAACGGCAGTTTATCGACACTGCACATTGTGCCTACAATTGGTACGGGGAGTGTATTCTGGTCAAAAATCAAGGAGGAGAGATTGGCGACATCAGCCATCAATTTACCTGGGATAACAACTATTTTTCGCGATTCAATGCTGAATGGACAATCTTTCCAAAGCAAAAAATTGAATTTTCTGCTGCGCCCACTTTAAGCCTACGTACAGGTGATGAGAAATTTGCTGGGACTTATGATCCTTTAACAGCTAGAGGTGAACTTTTATCTTGGGTCAATGGACTAGAATATACCGCAGATGTGCTAAATGATCGTTTTCAAGGTACAGCTTTCGTGAAAAGTTACACCCAACAACTGGAAGCGGAAAAAGATGTGCCAAATAATGTAGAAGCTCAACTCACCGAGCGTAATACCACCCTTTACGGATATGGAGGGGGCTTGCGATACAAGCTAAGTAATCGTTTGCGTACGAAGCTAAGCTATGAATATGCCATTCGTATTCCCCGGCAGGATGAGGTGTTTGGTGATGGGGCATTTATCCTCAAAAATCTAGAGTTACAACCCGAACGTAGCCATAATGCCAATTTGGAGCTGAAATACACCCAGCCAGAGTCGTCAAGATCAACATGGTTTATCCAAAGCAATTTCTTTTTGCGTCAGATTCAGGACTTGATCTTGTTAATTCCAGCTACCGACCGTACCAATATTTACAGCAATGTATTTGAAGCAAATTCCATGGGTGTGGAGCTTTCAGGTGAATGGAATAGTAAAAATGATCGCCTTGGTGTTACTTTTAACACCACCTATCAGGAATATTATAACAGTTCAGATGAAGGGGCTTTTAAAAATTTTAATGGCGACCGCATCCCTAATACGCCCTATCTCTTTGCCAACAGCAGTGTTCGTTATGCGCTATTGAACAACACTTTCAAGCAGAATGACCAGCTTTCGGTATTTGTTACGGGACGTTATGTACACGAATTTTTCCGCTCTTGGGAGAGTGCCGGCTTAAAAGAATTTAAACTGGAAATACCAAGCCAGTTTGTACAAAACGCTGGCTTTACCTACACACTCCCCACAGAAAATCAACTTTGGGCACTCACTGCAGAAGTTCAAAACCTGAGCAATGCCAAAGTCTTTGACTTCTTGGGGGTACAAAAACCCGGCAGGGCATTTTATGTAAAATTAACAACGCAATTCTAATGGAAATAACAACAATAAATAAAGATATACCACTACGGGCGCCTCCTGTAAAATGTCAGAAACCTTCTCCGATGGACTCTCCCAAGGAGTCCTTCGGACCTTTGGAGGAAGTTCAGACATCTAATCTGAAGTCGTCAGAAGGTTTTAAACTGTCTGATAACTCTTTATACAATACAATAATCAATAAGTAAATCAATTTTAATAATGAAAAATTTAACAATAATGAAAAGTTTTAAGAATTTAGGGATATTATCCCTTTTGTTCAGTTGCATATTGTTGCTCGGTATTACATCCTGCAGTGATGATGATGTTACAGATGATCCACAACCGCAAGATAACGATGAAGTTGAAGCAGAAACAGGTATTTTCATTGGTTTCAGAGTTCAAACCCCAAGTGGAAACGTCCTATACATAGATGTCAACTCTAGCATTCCAGAAGAAATCACTATAGATGGTGCAGTGGAGCTAGGTCAAAACCAAAGTATTTATGCCTTTGGTGAACATCCTTTTACCTTTAGTAGAGATGCTTCTACTCTTACCAAATGGAATGTAGATAAAACTGATTTATCCTTGTCAGTAGCTGGTGTAATGAGCTTTGCTTCTACTGGTTTAAGTAGATTTTACGGTGAACCAGTTTTTATGTCTGAAACACAAGCATACTTTACAAATCTACCTGAAGGGAAGATCGTTGAATTCAACCCAGAAGAAATGACCCTTACTCAAGTTCATGATGTTACCCCCTTATCGTTTCCAGGAATAGATGATGATACATGGTATACTGAATGGGATACTAAAATAGTTAGGAACGGAAAAATTATCATGCCTATTGGATATTTTGCTGGAAGTAATTTTTCAACACCTGATGGAGCAACTGTAGCAGTATTTGATATTGCGTCAAACACAATTACATACAACACTGATTCTCGTTCAATGGCAGGAACGTATAGAGAACTAATTGATGAAAGTACAGGAAATATCTATCAATCTCCTGCTTTTGAGAATCCTTTTGCTGCGCATTATACTGAACAGACTGATCCATTACCTACCCAAATATTACTAAAGATAAATCCCGATGGAACCTACGATCCAGATTATTCTTTAGCTATTGGCGATAGTTTAAATGCTACAGGAATAAATAACGTACCTCTTGTATTTGATAATAAAGCGATTGTAATTTATTCTGCAGAATCTGATTTTCAGATTCCAGAGGATCCAGCAGACCGTTGGAATTCGTTTAATCTTGAGAATATTACTAAATCCACTATTGATTTAACAACTGGCGAGGTAGAACCATTTACGGCATTAGATAATTATAAATTATTTAATTTTCATACAACTATTGATGGAGTTAATTATATGTGGGCTCGTAATGATAATGATGATACTGAGTTTAGTTATTTGTTAAAACAAAATTCAATTGATGACTATACACAAGTCACAGAACTTGTGGGTGGACAAATCAGAAGAATTAGAAAATTATGGTAGATAAAATGTCATAAGTAAAGAAGGAGGATTGCATACTGAAATATCCTCCTCTTTTTTTTACTCGAAATGAAATAGTCCGGATGACAACAAAGAAATGGTTCAATATTCACAGTTTTACAGGAGTAATCACCGGATTACTGCTTTTTTTTATTTGCTGGACAGGCACCTTTGCTGTTATATCACATGAGCTTGACTTACTTGTTAACCCTGAAATTCGCGTACAGCCGCAAGATGAGAAAGTAAGTTGGAAAGAGATGATCAATGCTGCGGAAAATGCAACTGAAGACGGCAAAGTTACTTCACTATCTAAAGCAGCATATCAATCAGGAGCCTATACAGCGTCAGTTATGCTTCCTGGAGATATTTATAGAAGGGCGCATGTAAATCCATATACTGCACAAGTAACTTCAAACGATCATGCTTTTGACATTGCCCGTTTTTTTCGCTCTCTTCATATGAATCTCTTTGGGTTAGGTACCTCTTCAATAGGATCATATTTGGTAATGATCTTTGGCCTTGTATTGTTTATATCTCTCATTTCTGCTTTATTTTTATACAAACGTTGGTGGACGCGTTTTTTTGATTTTAAATGGACACGAAGTGGCAGGGTATTCTGGTCTCAAATACACAAGCTCACAGGTGTATGGAGCATTTGGTTTGTAGCAATTATAGCACTATCTGGCAGTTATTACCTTTACGAAAAATTACAGTGGGACGTGGGTGTCATTGGCCCTCAAAAATTAAATTATGTGAGCGAGGAAAAGTTTGGGATTGTTCAGGTTCCAGACCCATCATGTGATACTAGCAATTCGATTCTTCCCGTAGATTCTTTAATTGCAATTACCAATGATAGTTGGCCCGGTTTTGAAATTGAAAGTATATCGTTGCAGGAGACTGAAAATGGAGGTGTTATTTTTTTAGCATCTGGAAGTTCAGGTTCTACGCTTAGTCGTTCAATGCTTCGAAAACGTGCAAATCAGATTAATATTGATGCCCGAACCGGTAAGATTCTTTTAAAAATAGGCACTAAAGATTTACCCTTGTATTGGATCATATCCAACGCAGCCGATCCTTTACATTTCGGTAATTTCGGCGGATTAGTGAGTAAAATTATCTGGTTTATATTTGGCTTAGCACTTAGTGGCTTACTGTTAACCGGTACTTTTTTGCATGTTAAAAGACTGAGTAAAAAAACAGTAGGCAAAAACAGCTATCGCTGGCCCGGTACCTGGGCGGCTATTGGGATTTCGTTACTTATTGTGTTGGCTACCATTCCTTATGGCTTTTATTCAGCTAGTAAATACTATGGACCTTTGGTTGATGGTGTCAAACAATTACCAACATTACTTCCGGGCGTAAAGCATTTTATCATTGTCTGGTCTCTTGGTACCGCAGCGATAATTGGTTGTTGGGTCTATATGTTATGGAAGCCTGAAAAAATTGCTAAATACAAGAAAACAAGCTGAAGAAATGAAAAAATCATCCAATTCAAAAAATCAAAAAGATAAAGGCATTCGCAACATCTTTATCCTCATCCACCGCTATGTAGGATTGGTAATGGCAGTGTTTTTGGTGATTGCCGGGCTTACCGGTTCGCTGATTACCTTTTACCATGAGTTGGATACAGCCATCAATCCTTCACTGATGAAGGTGGAGCCACCGCATGAAAATGCCCAATTAATGAATCCCTTTCAGCTTCGGGAAGAAGTCGCCCGTCAACTGCCCGGTGCGGTTATCGGCAGAGTTCCGTTGGAGCAGAAACCAAATGAAGCAACTGTTTATTACGTGGATTGGGAGGATGAAAACACAACCAAAGACGATACGTGGTTTGTTAATCCGTACACTGCAGAAATTCTCGGTTCTCGTACTTACGGTGATATTACCCAAGGTGTAAAGAACCTCATGCCCTTCATTTATCGCCTGCATTATTCTTTAGCTTTAGGAACGGTGGGCAGCTATATTTTCGGCATCATTGCCTTGCTGTGGACCATCGATTGTTTTGTAGGGGCATACATTACGTTTCCGCCACCCTCTCAAAAAAAACGTACCCCAAAAGAATGGCTTTACCGCTGGAAACCTTCATGGATGGTGCGTGCCAATAAACTGTTTGCTTTTGTATTTACCTTTCACCGTGCCAGTGGCTTATGGGTATGGGCGATGCTCTTTGTCTTTGCCTGGTCGAGTGTGGGGCTGAATTTAAAGGAAGTTTACAACCCCGTAATGAAAGCCGCCTTCGGGATGGAAAAACCCATATATCAACAAATAGATGAACTTGAAAAACCCTTGTACAATCCCAAAATCTCTTGGGAAGCTGCATACACTTTCAGCCAAAAACATATGGAAGACCAGGCACAACAAAATGGTTTTAAAATATTAGAAGAACGCGGATTAAGGTACTATTCTACGAGAGGCTATTACCTTTACAATGTCCGTAGTTCATTGGATATTTCAGAAAAGTACCCAAATACAGCTGTATACTTGAATGCCACTACCGGAGCATTATTAGCCTTCGATGCCCCGACAGGCCAGAATGCAGGAAAAACTGTTACCAAATGGCTGTATCACCTGCACTGGGCAGACATTAAGTACTTAGGCTTACCCTACCGTATTTTTGTAACCCTTTTGGGGATTGTGGTTGCTTTTTTGAGTGTGAGTGGCGTATGGATTTGGTTGAAGAAGCGCAGGAAAAAGAAACCAAGTCGAGAGAATGTTAAGAAGTCAAGTCATCAAAACGGTGCGTTGAATGGCAGGGAGCGTAAAACCAAGATGCCTATAGCAAAAACTTCTGTGGGGGAGAAGTTTGGGGAGTGGTGAGTTGTTTATGAATTGTTATTTAAGCATTTAACATCAAGCACATTAAACCTCGGACCGCCGGCCGATAAGTTCTCATCTGTGGCCCAGGTGACTGAACAGTGGTCAATGATTACATTGTAAGCGCCCTTGGTGGTAGCGATGCCGTCTACCTCCCACCCACTCTTTTTTTCCTGCCCGGCTTCGCCTGGCCTCACTTTGAGATGCTGAATAATCACATCATGGGTTTTGATGCGGATGCCACCCTGTATGAGGGTAATACCGGGATAGGGGGCTGTCTGACCGGCAATGGTAATGTATGGATTGGCTATTTCCAGGCGGCTTCTTTCCAGGTTGATCACCCCCGCCACTTCAAAGACAATGATTCTCGGCCCATCATAGCTAATGGCTTCTGCTAACGAACCTTTCCCTTCTTTCGCTAAGTTTGTCACACGGATTATTTTGCCATCTTGTCCACCCCGGGTGTCCAGACCAAACCCGGATACTCCCGGGAATACCGGCAGGCCGGAGTCAGCATTTTTTACTGACGGCTGGGCAAAACTCATTTGCGCCAAAGCAATGAGTGAGCAAAGTAAAAAATAGATGAAAAATCGTCTGCGCATCATGAGCAAATTTTATAAAATGATTGATTTATGCCTCGGAGTGTTAAGGTAAACAGCGATGCAGATTGTATCCTTTGCATCCCGTACAGAGAGGCTGGCGGTGCGCTGGGTAACATGAGCTTACAGGTTCTGCTACTTCCTGCCAGGATCAATACACGAATCATAAATACTGATAGCCTACCAACTTTTCTGACGCTTTCCAAAGTCTTTGTGCGATGGCTTCATCCTTTGACAAATCCGTGCTGGATGCTTTACCGGCTTTCCCCTTCATCTCCCTAAATCCGGTAGGACCAAAATAATCACCCCCCTCGGCATCGCCAATGGCTGCCAGGATCGTAGGCTTGGCACCTTCATCCGGGGCATGAGTAAGAAAGGGTGCAACCGTATAGCTTAATACAGTGAACAGCAACTTAGGCATGTGTCGCGCTAGTTCCGTAGTGGCAATTCCCGGATGAGATGCTGTTGAAATTGTTTGGTGATGCCCTGCTTTTTCCAGCCTCCGCTGCAATTCATAGGTGAACATCAAACAAGCCAGCTTGGACTGGGCATAGGCTTCCGATGCAGAGTACGCTTTGTCGCTCTGCAGGTCATCAAAGTTGATTTTGCCATTTTTATGAGCGATAGAACTCAGTGTTACAATCCTGGAATCTAGTGTTTTGAGCATTATATCCAGCAACAAGCCCGTTAACAGAAAGTGCCCCAGGTAATTAGCCTCAAACTGTAGTTCAAAGCCGTCTTCAGTTTTTGTGTAGGGCGGCATCATGACCCCGGCATTATTGATCAATACATCCAAACGGTCATATTCAGACAGGTATGCATTGGCAAAATGCCGCACAGACTTCAGATCACTCAGGTCGATTTGCATTACTTCCAAATCCGCTGATGGGACTTCTTTTTCAATGCTGGCTTTAGCAGCATTTGCTTTGGATAAGTTACGGCAGGCCATAATGACTTTGGCACCTCGTTGGGCCAGTGACAATGCTGTTTCGTATCCTAAGCCGGTATTGGCGCCGGTTACGATCATGATACGTCCTGCCTGTAAGGGCGACTGTTGTGTGTCTTCCATATTTTTAGTGAATTGAATTCGTGACGAATATATTTAACGGGTGATGCTGGTTTACATAGCAAACGGCAATAGTTATAGCTAGTAATAGGGGTGAATCCTCATAATCAATTTACCGCTTACAGTATATGCTATTGATAAGCAATCAGCTCGTATATAGTTAGGTAGACGTTGACTGAGGCTTAATATTTTGTGAGCGCTCTGGCATTGCGACCTAAAAAGGCATATTGAAAATAATCAACGGTAGATGCAGCTGAGTTGATCGGTAATAGATCCTCACCCAGGAAGTTGACTTTGATACCGGCAAGGTGCTGAGAGTCTCTGTACGGCGATCCGTCTTCGTCCAGTTTGAAGAGGGTCAATGTGTTAGGTGCTGTTACTTTTTTCAGGTCGTTGATACCTTTTACCAGCGTAACAGGGCCATCGTCATTCAAAAAACTAATTCTTTCATTTTCAGGGGTAGGAAACTGCTCATTCTCAGGAAAGTATACTTGGCTATCTACATGGTAAGCTACCATACTCCTAATTTGACTGAAAGTGCTCAGATTGGATTTTTTCAGCCGGCAAGCAAACGGAATAGCCGTATTCTCTCCAACTGGTTTTTGCATGACATGAAAGTAGCCAAACAAACCGTAGAACTTTTCATTTTGCAAATTTTTCCGGGTAATGAAGCTTGTGAGATTTTTTACCATCATGGAATCCCGGGAAATTGGACTGGTATCGTTATAATCTTTATCAATCCCCAACACTTGTATTCTGAGGGAGTCAGGCAGGGTTTGGTTATACCTTCTTATTTCCCGCCACTTTGCAAATAATTCCTGGCTGGCCTGTTGAGGAATTCTCTCACTCATCTGGATGATCACCTTGCTCAGGAGTGCTTCATTTACCGTATTATCAGTCAGGTAGGCATTTAACAGATTCCCCAGAGTGCTATCCATTTCGGCGATGTAATAGCGCAGATTGGATTGCTGGTTCAGGTGTTTCAGTAAGGCTACATCTATTCTCTGCACGTCTGCAAACCCGTGGTTCTCACCCAGTAAAACTACGTTAGCTTCATAAAAGCGCTGATCTAATACCCCATCAAAGAAGGTATCAATGATGTCAGTGTTGGATACGGAGTGACTGTTCGCGGCAAGGTATTTCGTATAGGCCTGATTGACGTTTCCTAGATATAGTGTGTTGCTTATCCAAACATACCCGCCTATGAGTAGGTGAATTCCCACCAAAACGAGGACGAAGATGCTTGCGATTCTTAATGTTTTTCTCATTCATGCAATCTAAGACGCCCTAAGGTGAATGCCAACGGCTTGAATAAGGATATAGCAGATGTGTTGACCTGTTTCTTTAAAAAAAATGTATCAGAATAAACAGGTAATAGTGGGTACAAAGATATGGATCATTAGGTAGTGAGTATTAAGTTAACTTCTCAGCCTTATCGCTGCTGAAATTATCAATATCGGAATTCAACCAAATTCCTGCATCAATAGTAATCTACCTTAGTTAAGGTAAAAAGAGCGACCTAGAGGTTTGGTTCAATATCAAAGAAAGAAGCTCTTCCCAGATGTTGCCCAAATTCTCGGGCTACATCTTCTATGGCATCTGCCTGCCCCACAGGATAAAATTCATTATCAAATAGACTCAGGTACACTACGCGCTCCGTCTGGAATAGTCTTTTTTCTTTGTCTGTCAATTTAAATCGCAAAGCGGTAAAAAAGCGCATCCATTTTTCAATAGTTTCACCGTAGTATTGGATGGCTTCTTCTCTATTCAGGTTTTCTTCCTGCCCACCCGCAGTGTTGAATTGAGAGTGATACACATACAGATATTCCTTAGTAGCGTAGATAAAAAAATCATTAATGGCTGAAAACTCTTCTATGGCATCGTGCACAATTTCTTTTTCTTCCTGCGTAATCCATACCGGCTTTCTCTTACGAATCACCACCCTGGCCTCTTCCGGTAATTCTGCGATCTCATATCTACTGGGAATGTCCTCAATCAGGTTGGGATAATCCTTTGAAGTGGTTACATAATAGCGGCTTTTTCCTTTTTTGGTCTCTACTTCCCGAAAATAATGGACTTTACCATGTCGGTTGGTGTAGGAATAGGGCATTGTGACTTATTGTTTCTTGTGAATCAAACTTCAAAAAAATGAAAACCTACCGGTACTTTTGCTAGTCTGGGTAGGGAGGCAACTCTAGGGAAAGGTGAAGGGATGCATTAGAGTAGAACTTATCGCATGTTGCACCAAATTTTAATCTACAAATGTTTCCTTCAATACTGCTTTACAGCTTTTAATCTCTTTAGCAGTAATCTTTCCCAATACCCTGATAACCCTGCTTCTGTCTATAGTACTTATCTGATCAATGACTATCCAGCCTACCTGATTATTGTGCCTGACTTTGATTCTGGTAGGATAAGGTTTGCTTTTAGTAGTCATTGGTGCTATCAGAGCAGTTCTTAAGTTGTTATTAACTTCATCAGGCGAAATTACCAGGCAGGGTCTGGTTTTCTTTATTTCACTCCCTATTGTCGGGTCCAGGTTAACCAAAACTATAGCATATTGCTTTAATTCCATTCGTCAAAATTTTCGTCTTCAAAGACATCGTCCATGAGTAACTGATCGTCTTGATTGGCATGCATTTCTTTAAATGCCTCATCCCAACCTTTTCGTGGAGTGTCTACAGGACGAAGCACTATTTGTCCTTGCTCAAGGATTACTTCCACCTTGTCTTTGATGTTATATCTTTCAAGAATTGACTTATTCAAGCGAAGGCCCCTTGAGTTGCCGATTTGTATAATTGAAACTTCTATATCCAAATATTGATGTATTTACAAAGTAATTACAATTTAAGAAAGTTTCGACATGTTTTTGAGTCTACATGCAGAGATACATAGGAAAGAGCACTCTATTGCGCTCGAAGCACCTCGTTTACATGCCATAAATCAGAAAAAAAGATGACAAAACCAACGATTGACAAGTGAAGAAGACCTTCAAAATGAAGCTGCTGCAACAGTATGCAAAAACTTAAACTTACTGATTGCGAAGGCCATCCACCACACGCTTCGCTACTTTCCTATCTATTGTGGTGATAAAACTAAATGAATTTGACCAGCTCTTAATCGATTTGATAATGAATACGTCCAGAAAGAGTATAACCGACTGAGGCACAAAGTATCTCGCGTGTTACGGGAAATTTATTTTACCCAAAAGATGAAATCCCGGAAACGCATCTGGATCGCCTGGAAAAGCTTAAAGTAAAAGCATAAAAAAGTGATGTGCTACTGGATGGTACGCTGGATAAATTGATCAGAGAACAGAAGATAACCAGTATAATGGCGACATCACTGGCCAATGACAGTGAACATGTAGCAAGTATTACAAGAAAACTAATTGAAACCGCTGAACTCCTCTACATAGAGAGCGATACGTTTCTAGAACTGACCTAATAAGAAAATTAACAAAACAAGGTTATGAAGAGAAATGTGCTTTCAGACAACCAATACCAGAATAAAAAGTATGATAAAATGAGTAATTTGACGAGATCTTTAATCTTTTTGGGCTTAGCCTGTAAAAGAATTTTATATTTCAACATGAGCAATTATAAAGATGATTATTGATGAACTGTTTTTTTGGTCACTATTTATCTTGCTGAATAGCCTAAATTATGTGGTCAATTATCTGCTGTACTACAAAGAGAGCTCTTTTCTTCCCTTTTTAAAGAAGTATCGTGAAAGTGGAAAGCTTAATCTACTTTCATGTGGTTATATGGATCCATTTAGGTTTTCCGTGGAATTATCCACAATTATCTTGATATCCAGAGTTTTTGATTTACGGAGTTTTAGCCTGGTTATAGCCAGCATATTCTCTTTGTTCCTGGTATTCAATTTATATCAGTATCTCCTCCGTAAGATATATGAAGCAGAGCCTGTTGTATATAATGACTTTAAACTCATGAAAAATGGATGGGCTATCGTATGGTCTGAATCCAAAGTAAAGCTGATATTGATAATTCTTGGTATCTGCGGTTTATTGTATGCTTTCTCTTACTTCTTTAGCTGGTTCATGGGGTTTAGTTATTCACTCGGCCCTAGTAACTTTTATTGGACTGCTTCTACTCTTTGGGTGATACTGGTTGGGCTTTCAGTTAGGAAAATCGGCTTTTACAGAAAGTACCCCAATGATATCTCTATGAGGTTTCATTTTACAGTATTAGAAATGTTCTATAACCTCACTAGGAGTTATAACCACTACAGAATAAGTAAACTTAAGATTGGAGAGGCTTTCAAAAATAGAAGAAAAGATATCGAGCTTAAAGAAATAAAGAGTTCTCCCAATCTCTTTTTTCTATTTATTGAGTCCTACGGATCCTATTATTTTCGTGAGCCGAAAATCTCACAAAAATCCTATAAAGATTTTAATTCTTTTAAAAGTCGTTTAAAAGAATCCGGATTTGAAACTCGGACTCAATTCTCAAAATCTCCAACCATTGGTGGTCAGTCATGGTTGACCTACAGCTCACTACTTTTCGGATACCGAATAGATAATAATACGCTATTTGAAAATCATCTCTACGACCCCAATTTCAGAAGCAGTAATAGCATGCTCGAGCTATTGAGGATAAGCGGATACACTAACTACAACCTAAATCCTATTAGTCCCATTAGTGGTATTAACGTACCTTACGAGGAGATGCGGGAAATGTATGCTATTGATCACTGGATTCTAAGTAAGGATATTAACTATAAAGGTGATGCATACGGCTTTGGATCTTGCCCTCCCGATCAGTATAGTCTAAATTATACCATGCAGCTGATTAAGAAAGAGCAGAAATCACCTTTTACTTTGTTTTATTTGACAAAAAACTCGCATTCTCCTTTTATTACCCCTCCTCTTGTCACTGACTGGCAAACATTAAATGAAGGTGAAGGAAAAACACATGTTCATAAGGGCTTTTTGAAATACCCGGAAGTAAAGGATTATCAAAATGCGATTAAATACGAATACGATGTAATGGGTCAATTTATTAATCAGCATGGTACCAATAATGATATATTTATATTGGTGGGAGATCATCAACCTCCTGCATTGGTACAACCGGAGAAACATGGTTTCTCTACTCCGATCCATATTGTGTCAAAAGACATCGGTTTTCTCGACGATTTCGACCGATTCGGTTTCAAAGAGGAAATCACCGATCAGGATGAGGAGATCAGGCATGAGTCTTTTTATTCCATATTTTTACAAGTATTTGCAAAGCACTATGCAATGAATGCTGTAAATATTCCAGCTTATGAACCGCAGGGAATACAGCTCTGAAGCATTCTATATGCAATGGGTATTTTGGTACTCAATAGCTAATTTACTAGGTGTACTGCTGTTTTTCGTACTGAATATATACAGGCCTATAATTGGCATAAATATCTTAGCGATTACCATCTATTTCCATGAGACCAGGAAGAGATTACATAATTATCCCTGGATCATCGGATACCCCAACTGGATCACTTTATTCCGACTATCGTGCGTTGGCATCCTTGGCATATTTTTACCACTGCTTTCGCCCTATCAGGCATTTTTAGCCTTTGCTTTGATAATCCTGATAGATGGACTTGATGGATTTGTTGCTCGCAGCTCTAAGCAGATCACAATGGTCGGCAGTCGTTTGGATGGGGAGACTGACGCATTTATGGTCCTGCTGCTGACTGTCTACCATATTAAAACAGGAAGAATACCGGAGTGGATTATACTTCCGGGAATGATGCGTCATATTTTTGGGATACTCTCCTACTTTTTTAAGACACCAAAAGAGTATACTCCACGTAGAGTTCGCGCAATGATAGCGGTCATTTTTTTTGGCACCTTGCTTTTCGCTTTTATCCTGAATGATTATTGGGCTGAGGTAACCAATGCTATTGCTGGTACGCTGATTTTGACCTCCTTCGGTGTCTCTTTGATTTTGATGGTTAAACAAAAAATCAGGCGACCAAAGAGGAAGCATAAGAATCAGACGTAATGATTAGAAGACTTCTCGAGACAAAATACATCAAAGCCTCTTCGCTATATGTTTTCATAAGTGTATTGCCATCAGCCCTGAATTTTCTCTTGCTTCCTCTCTACTTAAGGTATATATCAGTAGAGGAATATGGCTACCTGACATTACTGAACCTATATGCCATGGCTTTTAATGTCTTTGCTTCTCTACAGGTCAATATTGCTGCATCCACACAATACTTTTATAAGGACACCGACAGGTTGGCCTATCGTTCAGGTATCTTGCTGGTTACCATTTTAGCTGCTTCACTGACGTTTATAGCTTTTGTGCTCTCAGCAGAGAAGGCTTTTATGCTTTTTAAAAACGACATTGACTTCTATCCACTGGGGGCAATTGTATTGACTTCTATGGCTTTATCTCAGGTTCAGGCAATCATTTTTTTATTCTTTAAAAATGAATATCGGGTTCGTGAAATAGGTATTTTTTCCGTTACCTCTACTGCTATAAGTGTGTTGAGTCAGGTACTGCTGATTACCTACTTTGATATGGGCATCGCAGGTATCGTGTATGGAAGGTTAATTCCAAAAGTTGTTATCGTCACTCTGTTACTTATCGTGTTTTCAAAGTGGTTTTTTGGTAAACGGCTGGTTCTTCTCTTCTCCAGGAAATCCTTGCGTTATGCCTGGGTCGCTCTTAAATTCAGCGTACCGTTCCTTCCTGCAGCATTATTGCAAAGAGCACAAACCTACAGCGACCGCTTTGTACTAGAACAACATCTTTCTCTGGATACCATCGGCCAATATGCTGTATTGATAACGCTATTAACAATTCCTAACCTCATAGTCTCTGCAATTCTTAGCGCCTTTAAACCCAGAATCATGGAGCTGCTGGAATCCAGATCCTTTGATAGCATTCGTCTGCTTGAATACTTCTATTTGGCCACAGCTGCTATTATTTTTCTTTTTACGCTGGTGTTGGGAAGTAACTTAAACCTTATCACTAATAATACTAAATACTTAGAAATTAGAAACTATATCTATCTGGGCATTTTTTGCGCGATCCCCGGTAGCCTACTCTACTACAGCCATATCAAACTCATGCATGCCAAAAAAACAAGCCTTATCTCACGTTATAGTTTCATATCGTTTCTGGTTCATATTTTTTTATTGGTTATACTAATACCCCAATATGGTATTCCCGGAGCCTTGATTGCTATGGGTTGTGCCAGCTTGTTAAATTGTCTTTTATGTCAATACGGCTACAAGAAGACAATGAAGCTTCCAACACACATCAAACAATATGAACCTGTATGGTCCTTGTTGGTGGTTTTAATTTTGGGCCTGGTTTGTATGTACTACTTTGGTAATTATCATCTAAATTCCATTATGGTATTGTGTGTTGGCATTGCGATCATCGTAAGGAGTGCCTACCGTAAATCCCCTGCTCTGGCTGACTTATTAATTAACGAAAGAAAACCATTGAATTAGTTTTTTATCGATAAGACAATGCATCAAGAATATCACCATACTTTTCCTCGAAAACAGCTTCAACACGCGGAGTGAAATGGAATTTCCACTGCTCTGGCCTGGGATCACGAATATGCTTATCCTGCTTCATTTTAACCATTGAATACTTATCTGCCAGGTGCACACCTAATTTTTTCTTTATGCTTGTTACTTCGTAAAAGTCGAACATATCCCCGAAAACATCTTTTTCATTACCCAGGATGTCTTCATATCTGTATATGCGGATGTACTTATCATTTTTGGGCCAGTTTCTTAACGACTCCAGATGAAACTTTCTGAACTCAATCTCTGCTAAAAGTCCTTCCTCTTTGGATAGTTGATTTAAATACTCGGCATACGAAATGTTGGGTGGCATTGCCTGGGGAATATTACCATTGATCGGTGACCAGTATTTTAGCGTTGGCCGTTTGAACCTAAACCAAGGCTCAGCTCCTTTTAGATGGTAGAAATATCCTGAAATTACCAGATCACGGGGGTCTCGGATAAAGCGGGTGATACGGTATTCCCGATCCTTAATGAAGCAAGCAGGATTAATGGCAAAACCGTTGGTAGATACCAGGCGGTACTTATGCATTTCATTATAAAATTGCCCCTCTATACTTTCAAAATGAATATACCTTCGTCGGATTAAACGGGATGGATTATACAGAGCATTCATTGTTCTGATATAGTAAGTGGTGAGGCACTTATGAAAAGATGAATGTACCCTAAGCATGTTTTCACTTCTTCTTTTTAATGATCCAGAAATAATAACCTACCAGTTGTTGCTTATACAACAGCTCTAATAGCATTGCACCTCTGTATGTGAGTAGATTTCTATGTTTAATTCCGAAATTTGAAGCCATAAAGATCATTAACTTAAGTAGTCTTTCAACAACCAAAATATGCCAATAAGCCTTTGTTTTAATATGCTTTGAAAGATCAATCATGTCATAAGTAATATCCTCCCGATCGCCCAATACTTCGACCATATTGTGTCTGGATATAAACCCCGGAGCATTCCATAGTTTTTTATGTTCGGTGATTCTTTTAAAAAAATGATTCTCGTGAAGGTAATCATCCACTACAATTAATTGACCTCCTTCTTTCAGTGCTTCGCAAAGTGAATGAATGACCCGTACCGGTTGACTGGTATGTTTTAGAGATTCTATTGCAAAAATGATATCAAATTTACCAAGGTCATCTAGTGGTACCTCCATATTCCGATGCTGAAAATCTAAAATACTATTTTCAGCGGTAGCCATTCTCTTGGCGAAGTCCACCTCACGTTTGCTGATAGAAATCCCAACGCCATCAATATCTGGCATATAGGATTGTAATCTAAATAAAGTATGGCCCGTACCACACCCCGCATCCAACACCCTCAGCCCTGGCTTCATTGATATTTTGTCAACTATCCATTCCAGTAATGTTCTCCCATCTACACTTATGGATTTATGAATCGGGTAATGACCGGTATTACGTCCGGACTCAAATGCAAACAGAGCATCATACAGATCACTTAAATGTCGGTGCTTACCACTATTCATTTTTTCTCCATAATAAAGATATACTCATAAGACCATTTGAGAGGAAACAGAAAATTTCTTGGCTTGTAAGTGTTTATTTTTACGAAGGGTGAAATGAACTTAAGGAACCTCAAAGTCGGCCAGTGATCTCTGGTTACCATTTTGATTTTAAGGCCACAGGATTCAAAAAGTGCTGTCCATTCAGCTAGATTCATGGCATCCTGATGCCCTTTTTTATTTGAGAGACCAAGGGGCTTTAGAAAAAATCGCCAGATAAAATGTTCGGAATTTCGTACCATATAGCAGAAAGTTGCCGATGTATTGGCAACTCTCATCTGTTCCTGTATTGCCTTCTTTCTATCTATCATGCGCTCCAGAGAGCCAAGACATGTGATATAATCAAAAAAACCATCTTCGTAGGGTAATTCCTCAGCATTGGCAACACCAATATTGGCTTCTGGACAGAATTCCCTGGCCCGAATGACTGCCTCTTTTGATATGTCAACGCCATAGCTTTGAGCGCCCAATTCGGTCATTACCTTGAGCATTAGTCCTAGTCCACATGCTACATCAAGATGCTTTTTCCCGGCCTCAGCTGACATCAATGACGGGAATATATGGTAAGCCTCAACCGGCCTCAAATAGGAAAAGCCTTTTTCTTGATAGATGGTATCAAACCACTGAGTAACTTCCTGCTGTTGTGAAGGCTCGTTCATATATATCTGGGTGTTTCTTTCATGTAAATTTTATAATCATCACCAAATTGATCGGTTAACAGGCCCTCTTCTATTTTTAGTTTATGATGCATATTCAAAATATATAAAGGATAGCCAATCAGCAGAAACAAATAGCCCGAAGCCAAGACAAACCCAAACAGACTGATGATCATACCGAGTGCTATAGGGTGTCTGGACCATCTAAAAACTGAGGTTTTGACTACGGCAGCGTCTTTATTTCTCAAATTGTAGGTGCCAAATAAGGAAATAACCCGACCTGCAAGAATAAAGAAAATACCGGTTATCCAGGTAAGGATGTTTACCTCTCGATCTATTATATCAAGTAATGCAAGTAAGGAAATAAATAAGGGTGCCAGGTATATGATCAGACTGAACAAATGACGAATCAGCATAATAATGAGTGGTAATCCGGAATAAGTATTCTGCTTTACTAGTGCGGAAGTAGACGAGCCGCTGGAAATTGGCCAGATAACGAGGTCTAAAGCGAAAGTGAGGTAGAGAAAAATGATAGCTAATTCAAAGAGCATGCTTAAATAGCTTTTTATATACCGTTACAGTTTTTTTTAGGAGAGATGATATACGTAATTAAAGTTAGCCACTAAGGTTGGACATCATCTGTTATGGCAGTATCTAATATAGTTTAAAGTTTGGGACAAGTTTAAAGCTAGAACATAGTTATTCATTTTTCAATCGCTCGGGGATCTTTAGGTTATAAAAAAGATTATCTTTTTATAAGAGGCTATTTTTTAGATAGTTCAGGTGACCTAAATTTGGCGCTAAAATACCCGGTTACATCAGATCAGTAGTAGTTTCAATGAAGCAAAATCTAATCTGAATTCAAAAAGCTTTATCGGCTTCTATCGGACCAATGGATTAGTAAATTGGATAGGTAGCCGTAGTAGTCTGATCTGTTCAGATCTGCTTTTTAAGTCTCCCTAACTTACCGATGTAAAAGCCTACCCTAGAAGTAAGGTGCATCTGCAGCTTCTGTGCTCTATTGCAGAATCCTTGTAGCTGAAAGTAAGCTGTTTTATATTAGGAGGAGATTAGGTATCTGTTCCCTCCAAAAAAACAAATACATGCAGATGTTCAACAATATCGTAGCAACAGCCCTGCTTATATTTTTTTCTGTTAGCTGTAAAACCATGAATGAAAACTCTTCCGGATTGCCCTGGAAAGAGCACGGTAAACTTCAGGTATCTGATAACGACCGATACCTGACCCATGAAGATGGCTCACCATTTCTCTGGCTGGGTAGTACCGCATGGGGCATGACAGAGTGGCTGAGCCGCGAGAGTGTGGATTTGTACCTGGATGATCGTAAATCCAAAGGCATTAATGTTGTTCAGCTCTGTTTGTTCTGGGGAAAGCGGGTGGATTATCCCACAAAATTTACGGCGAATGCCCCCAATCCCTACGGGCATCAGGCTTTTCTGGAAGTAGATGGTTTTCCCGATGCTTCCCAGCCGGCAGTCGTAGCGGGCGGAACACTGGAAAACCCCAACGACTACTGGGACCATGTAGATTACTGTCTGGAGGCTATCAAGAAACGGGGGATGTACGCGGCCGTGTTACCCTTCTGGGGAAGAAGGTACGTCAATGCCACGCATAACGAGCAGTCTCTCCGGGTATTTGATCAGAATAATGTTGCCGGGTACGGTGAATTCCTGGGGAAACGATACGGCGCAGAGCCCCATATTATCTGGGTGAATGGCGGTGATGTGGAAGCTGATGATGGAGGCAATTTTGTCCCAGTATACCGATCCTGGGCAGAGGGGCTCATTCAGGGCATAACCGGAGAGGCTGTTGCCTGGAATGAGGAATCTGAACGATGGGATACGGCCTTCATGACCTATCACCCGAGTGGTGCGCCCATGAAGAATTCATCCGAATGGTTTCATCATGATGCCTGGCTGGATTTTAATATGATTGAAACCCATGTATCACGCGATAAGATAACCTCATCTATCAGGCAGGATGTACAATTAAATCCACCCAAACCTACCATCATGGCCGAAGGGCACTATGAAGGGCAAACCAATCAAAAAATAGCCGAAGCCATACATATCAGAAGGCAGGCCTACCAGACATTTTTTACCGGGGCTGCCGGGCACACCTATGGGGGAGGGTTTGACGAAGCCGGAAATGGCCCGCTCTTTAGCCCCGCTAACCAATGGAAACCGCTGTTAGATTGGGAGGGTGCCAGCCAGCTTATCCACTTACGGAATTTCCTTGAAGAACATGATTGGTGGAACTGGCAAGCGGCACCCGAAATCATTGTAGCGGGACAAGGGGAAGGCGAACTTGAAAAGCTGGCGACCAAATACGGGAATAGCATATTGGTTTATTTTCCTGATCATTCTGAATGTCAGCTGAATATTGCGAGAGCGCAAAAAGTAACCTGGTATAACACGAAAAATGGAGAAGTTGTAGAGGGAAAAGTCAATGCCGCGCGTCAGTATGAGCCGCCCGAAAATTTTGAGGATGCCGTCCTGGTGATCAGATAGTATTAGGGTCTTCATGAAGCTAATAGTCTCCACGAAGCGAGAGCATCAATAACATGATCATTCGGTCTTTATCAGGCTCATTATTTGTGCAAAAAAATAAAGTTTTGTATTTCTGGATTTGAAAATAACAACCATTATTGATAGCCAATTATACCTAATATTTATATTTTAGTCAGTCATGAAAACCCTACCTATCCTTCTCTACCTTATAGTACTGAGTGGCTTTTCTGTAGCCCAGAGACGCAATCCTGACTACACCCTTAATGTGAGTTACTTTGGCAATAATCTCTGGAACGAAGGCTTCAGGATCGGCCTGGAAAAGCCCTGGTAAACATTTACCCAAACCAATAAAAGAGGAAAGGAATGAACCATCATCCGCTCATATTCGGTTAACTTTAACCAGTATCGCGACACCGATAGTCACACCGGTGTGTTTATCACAGCAGGTTGGTTCAGGAAGAAATTTCTCAAGAACAGGTGGAACCTTAGTACCTCGCTGGAACCTATCGGCCTGTACCGTTCCTTCCTGCCCGAGACTTACGAGGTAGACGATAACGGTGAGGTCAGTAAGGTGACACTACCGGGTCGGTTTTATCTCTCACCCTCTGCAAGTGCCGGGATTGGACGACTGAGCAAAGAGAATCCGGATAATGGCTGGTTTCTGAGGGCCAATATCAACACCCTTTTTCCTTACAACCGTGTATTTATGCCCCTGTTCAACGTAGATCTGGGCTATCATTTCAGCTTCAAACTACCCCAAAAATGAGAACCTTATTTTTGATCGCCATCTGCATTATGGTCATGCAAGCCTGCAGTACCGCACCGGAACCAGACTTGGTAGACGAGACCATCTACGTAAGGCATCAGGGCGCGGATATGCCGGCCTACGTACACGGCAACCTGGAGAGTAATGTATTTCTTATTACACTGCACGGTGCGGGCAGCTTTGGCCTGAGCTTTCGTAATGATCAGTTTCAGCAAGTACTGGAAAGGAACCAGGTGGTGGTATATTTTGACCAGAGAGGGGAGAGCATGGCACAGGGACACTACGGCAAACCCGATGATCTTATTGACCTGATGGCCTCCGATGTAGAGGCATTGATTAGCGTGCTCAAACATAAGTACGGGGAGGATATCACGCTTTTTATGATGGGCCATAGCTGGGGAGGCTTACTCAGTGGCACAACGCTGCTGCGCCCTGGTGTACAGGAGCAAATCAGTGGTTGGATCAATGTGAGCGGATTGATGGATTTGCCAGATGTCAACAGAAACCGAGTTGAATTGATGCAGGAAATTGCCAGTGTACAGATCAATAAAGGTAAGCAGATAGAAGCTTGGGAATCTGTGTATGATCGTCTGGAGGTATTGGACTATTCTACAGATAAAGGCTATAAAGAATTACTGGCTAGTGGCTGAAGCCAACGTGTTAATAGCTGAAGATGAAGAGATATGGACGGGTATAGGCAGAGAAAACCTGCGGCAAACCATCATTAAGAATAACCCTATCA
>CAZZGE010000034.1:21094-31808 GCA_964653665.1 uncultured Porifericola sp.
ACGGGTATAGGCAGAGAAAACCTGCGGCAAACCATCATTAAGAATAACCCTATCACCTGGCAGTTTCCCCATTTGTTCCACCAGCCGGTACAATATGCCAGGGAAAATGACTATACCATCACCAATCAGTTGGATCAAATCTGGATTCCCACACTTTTTATCTATGGCTTGTATGATTTTAGCGGGCCACTTAATATGGGTTTGGATTCTTATGATAATATTGATAGCAGGAATAAGGAATTTAGAGTATACAATAGTAGTATGCACCATTCGTTTGACTCGGAAAGAGAAGTGTTTACCATAGATGTGCAGCAGTTCATTGACCGTTTCAGATAAGCTTGGGTGAAGAAGGCGCAAGGGGCTTTTGACTTTCAGGTCAGAGATGAGATTTACCACTATCCTCACATTTCTGATAAACTGATTACTGCTGAACTACAGCGCTAATGTAGAAAAGCAGAGCCTGTTTCTGCTCTGCTTGTATCTTAGCTGGGATTTTATCGTACATTCACCGTTTCTTCTACAGGCGCTTGGCTGATTCCATGACCTCGGCAAGGCTGACTTCTGCTCCATCACGGCGTTTGCTCTCGTCAGCCGCTTCCATAAATGCGTAGATTTCCAGGGTTTCTTTGGGCGCGACGGGAGGTTCTCCACTTTGAAAGAACGCTGCAATTTTGAGCACCAGTCCCTTATAGCCTTCGTAGGGCCCGAGCACGGCATTTCCCTCAGTGCCAAACGCGACCCCTCCGTAGTCGTGTTTACCGCTGCGGGTACCTCGGAATGTACCCAGGCGGCCATCAGCCCACTTACCTACCACGACATCAGTATCAGGTGCATGGGTGCGGCTCACTGACTGACAGCCGGGCCCCATCACGGTAAATAAAGTTTCTACGCCATGAATGCCGTACCAGAACAAGTCCGGATGATTCGGTTCCAGGCTAGCCGGGCTAAAGGCCATCGCACCCGTTACTTCACCAACCAGGGCATTGTGCCGTACCTGCTGTGCCTTGCTCATAAAGCGCAGTGAGGACGACGAAAAGATGGGCGTCTCGTAACGTTTGGCTGCCTGATATAGGGCTACCGCATCCTTTAGGGAAGCAGTCACTGGCTTGTCTACAAACATACGCTTGCCGGCTTTCAAAACCGGCATTGCCTGTCCCAGGTGAGGGCGGCCGTCGTTGGTTTCCAGCAAAACAAAGTCCACCTGCTCCAACAGGGCATTAACGGAATCTACAATTTCTACGCCCCTTGCCTGTACCTCTTCGGTATATCGCGGAATACGCTCTACGCTGCTGGGAATGTCTTGACTGCCCTGTGGATAAGCTGCTACCACCCGGTAACCGTTCAGGGCAGGATCAGGATCATCAGCATTGAAAAGTTTGGTGAAAGCCGGGCTGTGTGAAGTATCCAACCCGATGATGCCGACTCGCTTCCCCACTTCAGTGGGTGGTTGATTAATATTTTCCATATTCATTGGCAGACTAAGTCCTATTCCGGCTGCTGCTGATTGTCGGATGAATTCTCTACGTGAGTTGTTCGTTTTTTTCTTCATAGCTGACATTAAACTACTGGTTCCCATCCACTCTCGTAATCACGACCCCAGTACTGCATAGCTTCTGGCGCATTGACAAGGCGTCCGCTACCGGCATCTACCTGTAGGCTTTTGCCCACCCGGTAGGCGATGTTACCGAGGTGGCAGATGTGTACACTCTTGTTGGCGTCCTCAATGTGGGTGCGGGGCTGCTGATCATAGCGAATGGCATCCACGAAATTGATGACGTGGTCTTTGTCCAGGTCAAAGCCGGGGCCGGTAGTATCCAGTGCATCGGCAGTGTTACTGCTCACCTCTTTGACCAGCTTATTTTTAAGGTCGTAGATCTTGTAAGCATTGCCGCCGCCCATTTCCAGTGTGCCTTCTTCGCCATGAAAAGATACCCCGGTAGTATGTCCGTTGACACTGCGGCCGTTGGAACTGCGGCTCTCCCAGAAAATAGATTTTCCGTACGGAAATTCATAGATCACGCTTTGGGTATCGGGCGTTTCCCAGTCATCATGGTAATGGTAACGCCCGCCAAAAGAACTAACTTTCTCAGGGTAGTCTACTTCTAGGCCCCATCGGCATACGTCAATGAAGTGTGTTCCGTTATTCAGGAGTTCGCCGGTACCCCAATGCCATCGCCAGTGCCAGTTATAGTGTACAATATTATCCAGGTAGGGGTGGCGAGGGGCTGGTCCCTGCCAGAGTTCAAAATCAAGATGGGCTGGAACAGCAACCGGTTTTCCAGTACCTATGGAGCCTCGGGTATTTGCGTACCAGGCCTTGGCGAGGTAGACATTTCCAATCGCACCATTGCGCACCTGGTTTATAGCTTCTATCACGTTAGGCCAGGAACGTCGCTGGTTACCCATCATCACTACTTTACCGTGTTTTTGAGCACAGGAGACCAGCATTTCACCTTCCTGGGGATTGTGGCTGCAGGGCTTCTCTACGTACACGTGCTTATTGGCTTGTAGTGCCAGCATAGCAGCGGGTGCGTGCCAGTGGTCAGGCGCAGCGATCACCAATGCATCCAGTTGGGGATCTTCCAGGGCGCGGCGAAAGTCTTTTTCAGCCTTAGGGGCGTCGCTCTGTCCTGCGTCCTGGGTGGCTTTGATACCTTTTTGGATGGCCTGATCGTCTACATCACAGATGTAGGCTACATGGCAGTCAGGATTCATGGCGAAAGCCTGTGCCAGGGCAGCGCCCCGGCTGTTGGTTCCCATAATCGCCACGTGGATGGTTTCATTGGCATTCCTCTTGACATAAGAGAAAGGAGAGGTATATAGGCTGAGGCCAATACCGCTCATAGCAGTATTTTTAATAAACCGACGTCGGTTAAGATGATTTTCCATAAGTTGTTGTGTTCCAGATGTACAAAAAGCGTTGGAAATTTTAAATATAAAGATAAATCTACAATTAGGCCGAATGATCAGCAATACCTTTTCAGGATTAACCTGCATTTATGTTTTCTCTACCAGCCCCAATCCCTAATACAGTGGCTACGACGTATTTTACGTCTGAATTAAACAGTCAGCCACAAGGCTATCACAAAAACCACCGGGTTATGAACATTCGCGTACTGAAAGATCCACAAGCATTGGGAAAAGCTGCTGCTGAGACGGGGGGATCACTCATAAGGGAGGTATTGCGCGAGCAGGAAAACGCCCACGTAGTTATCGCCACCGGTACCAGTCAGTTTGAAACGCTGACCCAGCTTGTACAGCAGGAAGTGGACTGGTCAAGGGTCCATGTTTTTTATCTGGATGAATACATTGGGTTGGATGACGATCACCCGGCGAGTTTTCGCAAGTATATTCGGGAGCGCTTCGTAGAAAAAATCCCGGCCCTGGCTTCGGTCACCTACATCAACGGTAATGCAGAAGATCTGAAAAAGGAAATTGATCGCCTGAACCAGACAATTTCCCGGCAACTGGTGGATGTGGCATTTATTGGGATTGGCGAAAACACACACATCGCTTTCAATGATCCCCCGGGGATTTTGACATTGAAGATCCCTACATCCGGATTGAACTGGACGAGGTATGCAGGTAACAGCAACTGGGAGAAGGTTGGTACCATTCGCTGGAGGAGGTGCCCCTATATGCCGTGAGTATGTCGGTCAGGCAGATTATGCGTTCAAAAAGCATTATTTGCTCTGAACCCGATCAGCAGAAAGCTGCTGCTGTAAAGAATAGTGTGGAAGGAACCGTTAACAATACTTACCCTGCATCTATACTGCAGGAGTATGCCCGGTGTACGCTCTTCCTGGATGGAGGTTCTGTCGTTCTGCTGGATAACTGATGTGTCTTCTTTGATGTTTAAATCTAGCTGCCTAACAAATTTCAGGGCTTGCTTACAACTACATGTAACCATACCGTTAGAAAATCTGAATTTGTATACCCGCTTGAAAACTTAATCTTTTGGGATTAGAAGAGGATGATGCAGACACACAGTAAAACCTCACTAAGTATTACTATTTTAATTTTCAATAAAATATTTTAAATATTAAATAGATCTAACAAACATCATTTCTTTTTATCAAAGATATTCCTAATACATTTTTTGCTTTTTCTCTGATATTCTTGTCATGTTGCCTTCGCTATACTTAATTATGTACAGCCCAAGTAAATTTATTCATCATAACCCTAACCTTTTATGAAATCATTCTTACCAGATGATTTGCCTACCTCTCTGAGCTATGCAAAAATGAAAATTTTGTCGGTAATGGTGGTTTTGTTGGTGGTCTGCAGTAATACCCTGCTGGCTCAAAGCAAAACCGTTTCCGGTACCGTGAACAGTGCAACGGACAATAGTCCGCTACCAGGTGTAAACGTCCTGCTACAAGGTACCACTACTGGTACCGTTACGGACATTGATGGCAAATACTCCATCAGTGTGAGCGGCTCTGATGCCGTGCTTACCTTCTCTTCTATCGGTTTCAGTACCATTACGGAGACGGTAGGTAACCGCACTTCCATCAACATTACGATGGAAGAAGACTTCCAGCAACTTGGTGAAGTCGTAGTAACTGCGCTGGGTGTAGAAAAATCAAGAAAATCACTGGGTTATTCTGTCAGTGAAGTAAATGGTGAAGACCTGGTAGAAGCCCGGGAGATCAACCTGGGTAATGCCCTGGCTGGTCGTGTAGCTGGTGTCAATGTGAGCAATACCGCTACCGGACCTGCTGGTTCGTCGCGTGTAATCATTCGTGGTAATAGCTCACTGGGTGGTAATAATCAGCCCTTGTACGTAATTGATGGTGTGCCCATTGACAACTCTAACCTGGGTAGTGCTGGTATGTGGGGTGGTAGAGACTCCGGTGACGGACTCTCTAGTATTAATCCCGACGATATTGAAGATATCAGCGTATTGAAAGGAAATACAGCCGCTGCCTTATACGGTTCGCGTGCTTCAAACGGTGTGATTCTTATTACTACCAAGAAAGGAATCAACCGCAAGGGTATTGGCGTAGAATTGAATTCCAACCTGGTATTTGAAAATATTATCAATAATTTTGATTACCAGGATCAGTACGGAAGCGGTAACCGGGGTGCTGCACCTGCCACGCAGGAAGAAGCTGTTTCTTTTGGCTTATCCAGTTGGGGTGATCGCTTGGACGGCTCCGACGTATTGCAGTGGGACGGCGTGAGTCGCCCCTACGCGCCAGTAGGCGATCAATACGAAGAATTTTATAATACTGGTTACAGCTTCACCAATACAGTAGCACTATCCGGCGGTAACGAAACCGGCTCTTTCCGCTTCGCGGCCTCTAACCTGGATAATGAAGCAGTGATCCCTAACTCCGGGTATAATCGCAAAAATTTCACACTGAGCGCTAATGGTAAGTTTGCTGATAAGCTTACCTTGACGACTAAAGCTCAGTACAGTATTGAAGATGCACAAAACCGCCCTCGTCTGTCCGATTCACCTGGAAACGCCAACTACATTGTAGGCGTACTTCCTCCCAATATCCCGGTAGCACCTCTACAAGGTACTACTGATAAATTGGGTGCTGACGAAACCGGTGGTGAACTGGATTTCAACGACAATACCTTTGTGACTAATCCCTACTGGGCAGCCTATCAGTTTTACCAGAATGATGTTAGAAACCGATTGATCGGTTCTGCGCTGGCCAGATATGACCTCACCGACTGGTTATACCTGCAAGCACGCGTTGGCATTGACCGCATCTCTTCCAGAAATACGCAGTGGGAGCCTTACGGTACTAACTTCAAACCGCTGGGCAGTATCAACGAAAGCAACCGTGTCATACAAGAGGTCAACCAGGATTATTTTCTTGGTGTAGATAAGAACTTCGGTAGCTTTGGTATCAATGCCTTTGTAGGAGGAAACATCATGCGCCGATTTGATGAAAGGATCTCAGCCAACGGAAGTGAGTTCAATATTCCTTTCTTCCATGCACTGAGTAATGCTGCCAACCAGACACCCGGTCTTGGTTTCTCTCAGAAGGGTATTAATTCTCTTTACGGTTCTGCTGAGTTTAGTTATAACGACTATATCTTTGTGACAGTAACCGGAAGAAACGATTGGTTCTCTACCCTGGCAGAAGGTAACAATTCTATTTTCTACCCTTCAGTAGGTACCAGTTTTGTCTTTTCAGATGCCTTCTCCATGCCTAACTGGGTATCATTTGGTAAAATTCGTGGATCATGGGCGCAGGTCGGTGGCGATACGAATCCCTACAATATCAATCTGAACTACAGACTGGTAGGGCAGGGACACTTAGGCGCGGCGCTGGGAAGTATTGCCCAGGGTAGCATTCCCAACTCACAACTGCAACCTCTTACCGTGACCGAAACTGAGCTTGGTTTTGACGTTCGCTTCCTTGACGATCGCCTGGGTGTAGACTTCGCTTACTACGATCGTACTACAACCAATGATATCGTGAGTGCCAGTATCTCTAATACTTCTGGCTACGGTAGCGTGGTAGTTAACGTTGGTGAGATGCGTAATTACGGTATTGAAATGTTAGTAACTGCTCAGCCCGTAGTGACCAACAACTTCACCTGGCAGGTAGCGGTCAATATGGCGCAAAACAATAACGAGGTGCTACAACTCGCTGAAGGTCTGGACTTTTTGTCAGGCGATCAGGCCCGTTCACGTAACGTATTCATCCGCCATGCAGTAGGCTATCCCTACAGCTCAATTTGGGGACGTCGTCATAAGACCATAGACGGACAGAAGGTTTACGATGACAACGGCCTCCCGATTAGATCCGACGACATCGAGCTACTCGGAAATGGTGTCCCTGACATTACTTCCGGTATTACCAACAGCCTGAGGTACAAAAACTTTACGCTGAGTGCTTTGATAGATATCAGAACCGGCGCAGATCTGTTCTCAGGAACCAATCTGAATGCTTACTCACGCGGCTTGCACCAGAATACACTGGAAGGCAGGGAAAATGGCCTTTCGTTTACCGGCGTAGACCAGGAAGGTGAGCAGCAGACGTTTGAAATTGCTTCCGAGGATGTACAGGATTACTACCAGCGCATAGCTTCTGACATTACTGAGGAGTTCATTTACGACGCTTCTTTTGCGAAGCTACGTTCTGTACAAATAGGATACAGGCTACCCAGAACTATACTGGATAAAACTCCTTTCACGTCGGCTAATGTCTCCTTAGTAGGACGTAACCTTCTGCTACTGTGGAGTAATGTAGAGAACACCGACCCTGAGTCTACTTACAACACTAGTAATAGCCAGGGACTGGAGTGGTTCGGTCTGCCTCAGTACCGTTCTTATGGTGTCAATGTGAGCCTAAGATTCTAAAGTGATGTTGAAAGAAATTAAAATGCGAAAATTCATGAAATCGTTTTCATATAAATTACTGAGTATGTTGCTTGTCGGGATGTTTTTCGTAACATCCTGCAGCAACGAGGATCTGCTGGAACTGAACCAGGATCCTAACGTAGCAGCAGAGATTGATCCTGCCTACATGCTGGCTACCGCACAGTTACAGATTTCTGGCGGTCGCTATGAGACCTGGCGGGGTGTGTTGATCTACTCTTCCACTATGATCCAGCATATGGCTGCTCTACCGGGATACTGGTCAGGGGATAAGTACTTGTACAACCCGCAGTATTCCGGCGCCCTATACGAGCGTGCCTATCCTAGCTATGTGAAGCTTCTAGCGGCTGTGCTGGAACAAACCAATGATAATCCTCAACTGGTAAATGTGAATGCCGCTGCTAAAGTGATGTGGGTGTTGGGCATGTCCCGTCTTACTGACATGTACGGTGATATTCCCTACTTCCAGGCTGGTCGTGGTTTTTACGACAACGAGTATACCCCTGCTTTTGACCCTCAGTCAGAAATTTATCCTGATATGTTACAAAAGCTTGAAGAGGCAGCTTCTGCCTTTGACCCAAGCCTAGGTGGATTTGGCAATGCCGGTGTACAAGACTTGCTGTTTGGCGGCGACATAGATCAATGGCAGAAGTTTACCCATTCGTTGATGCTTCGCCTGGCCATGCGCCTGACGAAAGTTGACGAAGGACTGGCCCAGCAGTACGTACAGACGGCCATCAACGGTGGTGTGATGGAAAGTAATGCTGATATCGCCTACATGGAACATACTGATGGTCCGGGTGGTGTCAATCGCAATGGTATTGGAGAAGTTTTCAACGCTGATGCCAACCAGCGCCTCAGTAAAACCTTTGTAGACCACCTGATGAATACTAGCGACCCGCGAGTTGAGGTTTTTGCGACTACCAACGAAAACGGTGAAATCAAGGGTATGCCCAATGGCTATGACGCAACTACGATTAATGAGTTTGAAGGTGTAGGAGAAGATGAATCCGTAACGCGTGATTTGTACTCTACTACCAATCCGCTGATGACGCAGTTCTCTTCACCCATGTTTCTACAAACCTATGCTGAAGTAGAATTTCTGTTGGCAGAAGCATCCCTCCGTGGTTGGCATAACGGTGATGCCGCTACCCATTATGAAAATGGTGTAAGAGCAGCCATGGAGTACCTTACCCTCTACGATGAGTCTCTGGCTATCACCGGTGATCAGATAGATGCTTACCTCTCAGAAAATCCTTTTACAGAGGCTGAAGGTATGGAGACGATCGGTGAGCAATACTGGGTAGTTACCTTCCTAAACGACTATGAGTCATGGGCTAACTGGAGAAGAACTGGCTATCCAGAACTGACTCCTGTAAACTATCCTGGAAATATCACCAACGGACAGATTCCTCGTCGTCTGCGGTACTTTGAAGCAGAGTATGGTAATAATGGAGACGAACTCAATGCCGCACTACAGCGCATGGGACCTGATGAATTTACAACCCGCATCTGGTGGGACGTAGAGCAGTAGATGCTCGCAAACATTTAATTAAAAAAAAGTGGGGTTCAGGCTCCACTTTTTTTAGTTTTAGGCTATTACAGAATTTTTAGTAAGAATGACAATAGAAGTTTGTATTGACTCAGTACAGTCTGCTATCAACGCCCAGGAAGCGGGGGCTGCCCGCGTAGAACTATGTGACAACCTCTTTGAAGGAGGAACTACGCCCAGTGCCGGTACCATTGCTACAGCCCGGCAGCAAATCAGCATTGGGCTGCAGGTCATCATCCGGCCCCGGGGAGGTGATTTTCTGTACTCAGATCTTGAAATGGAGATCATGAAACATGATATTCAAACTGCCAAACAGTTGGGTGCCGACGGAGTCGTTATTGGTATACTGACAGCCCCGGGGCGGGTAGATAAGGTACGTTGCGCAGCGCTGATAGAATTAGCCAGGCCGATGAACATCACTTTTCACAGAGCATTTGATATGACCCGTGACCCTTTAGAAGCACTGGAAGACATCATTAGTCTGGGCTGTGAACGGCTTCTGACTTCCGGCCAGCAAAAAACCGCTATAGAGGGCCAAGAACTGATTACTGAACTGCACAAGAAAGCTGCTGGACAAATCATCATCATGCCAGGAGGGGGAGTGGACGAATTCAATATTAACCAGCTGGCGGCTACTGGCGTTCGGGAATGCCACGTATCCGTCCGTAAAACTGTATCCAGCGGCATGGACTACCGGAATCAGCAGGTTTTTATGGGAGGTGAACTGCGGCTGCCGGAGTACGAAAACAAAGTAGCCGACCCAGATCGCCTGAAAAAATTAACCGGAAAATCATAAGCTATTTCTCCTGATATACGAGTAATTTACAGCCCTGTTATACCATACAGACATTGCGAAATCTCTGTGACCTTACTGATTACAAAATAAAATTATGCACAACCTAAAGCTCGTTATTTTCATCGCGTTCTACACCTTGGCCTGCCAACCTCCACAGGAAACCGCTATGCCACCTACCCAAACTCCAACTGAGTTCAACGTCATGTCCTACAATATCCGTTACGACAACCCCGGTGACAGTGCCCATGCCTGGCCCTATCGGAAGGAGCGGGTAGCCAACCTGATTCAGTACCACGAAGCTGATCTTTTGGGATTACAGGAAGCCCTGGAACATCAGGTCAATTACCTGGACAGCGCGTTGAGTGAGCATGCCTGGGTAGGCGTAGGCCGCGATGACGGCGAAGCTGCCGGTGAGTTTTCTCCGGTTTTCTACCGAAAAGACAGGTTTGAACTGCTGGACTGGGGTACTTTCTGGCTATCTGAGACACCCGCAGAACCTAGCTCCGGCTGGGATGCAGCTTTGCCCCGTATCGTCACCTGGACACATATGCAGCACAAAGCTAGGGGAGATACACTTTATTATTTCAACACCCATTTTGACCATCGCGGGGAGCAGGCCCGGGAAGCAAGTGCGAAGTTGATTCGTCAAAAAATTGATGAGATTGCTGGCAGCACTCCGGCCATCGTTACGGGTGACTTCAACGCCAAACCTGCCTCAGCGCCTTATCGGGCCATGGTAGCCGAGCAGGGCCTGGTCGATGCGATGGATGCGGCCCTCTTGCCTCACGAAGGTGCGATGAGTTCCTTCAGTGGCTTCCTCGTTTCAGATGGACTGCAACCTGATCGCCGTATTGATTATGTATTTGTAAGCCCGGAGATAACGGTACTGAAACACGCCATCCTGACTGATCATCGGGAAGGGGCTTATCCTTCAGATCACCTGCCGGTCGTTGCCCGGATGCGTCTGCCCTGATGATGTATGCTATCTTATCGCTGCTCATAGCATGTTACCTTCATA